>NZ_BAAAXZ010000048.1:0-44421 GCF_039535865.1 Streptomyces thioluteus | reverse complement strand
GCGTGACGATGTAGGTGACGTCGTCGCCGACCGTCGCGCGCCGCAGGTCGTCCGCGATCCCGCACAGCGCGTCCAGGGCCGGGCCGTCGGCGTGCAGCAGGACGAGCGCCTCGGCGTCCGTCAGCCGCGTCGGGTCGTCGGCCGCCTGCTTGAGCGCCGCGCGGACGTCGCCGTCGAGCCGCTCGGGGACCATGCCCGGCGCCGCGGCCTCCCGCAGCGCCTCCCAGTCGCCGTAGACCTCGTCGAAGTCGTCGCGGCGGTCGGCGGTGCGGCCCTCGGTGTCGATGGTGCGGTGCAGTTCGGTGCGCCCGGAGGGGACGAACACCTCCTCGGGCTCCTGCCAGGGCAGCCCCTTCACCTCGGCGTCCTCGCGGGCGAGCCCGGTCTCCGGATCGGCCAGCGCCCGGACGTGCGGCAGCACGCGCGGGTCGAGCCACGGCTCGCCGCGCCGCACGAACTCCGGATAGATGGCGAGACGTTCCTTCAGGACGAATCCCTCGGCCGCGGACCGCTCGGCGAGCTCGTCGATCCGGGGCCAGGGGCGCTCGGGGTTGACGTGGTCCGGGGTGATCGGGGAGACGCCGCCCCAGTCGTCGATCCCGGCCCGGATGAGCCGCCCGAACTCCGCGTCCACCAGGTTCGGCGGGGCCTGGAGGCAGGCGGACGGGCCCATGATGTGCCGCGCGACGGCGACGGTGGCGACGAGGTCGTCCAGCTCCGCGTCCGGCATGCCGCGCATCGCGGTGTCCGGCTTGGCGCGGAAGTTCTGCAGGATGAGCTCCTGGATGCCGTGGTACGCCCGGGAGACCTTGCGCAGCGCGAACAGCGACTCCGCGCGCTCCTCGTACGTCTCCCCGATGCCCAGCAGCAGTCCGCTGGTCAGCGGCACGGAGCTGCGGCCCGCGTCCTCCAGGTGCCGCAGCCGGACGGCGGGGTCCTTGTCGGGCGAGCCGTAGTGCGGCCCGCCGGGCTCGCTCCACAGCCGGGTGGCGGTGGTCTCCAGCATCAGCCCCATGGACGGCGAGACGGGCTTGAGCCGCTGGAAGTCGGTCCAGGACATGACGCCCGGGTTGAGGTGCGGCAGGAGGCCGGTCTCCTCCAGGATCCGGACGGAGATGGCGCGGACGTACGCGAGGGTGTCGTCGTAGCCGTGCGCGTCCAGCCACTCGCGGGCCTCGGGCCAGCGCTCCTCCGGCTTGTCCCCCAGCGTGATCAGGGCTTCCTTGCAGCCCATTTCGGCCCCGCGGCGGGCGATGTCGAGGACCTCGTCCGGGGACATGAACATCCCCTGGCCGGCCCGGCGGAGCTTGCCGGGGACGGTGACGAAGGTGCAGTAGTGGCACTTGTCGCGGCAGAGGCGGGTGAGCGGGATGAAGACGCTCTTGGAGTAGGTGATGACGCCGGGCCGGCCGGCGGCCTCCAGCCCCGCGTCCCGCACCCGGGCGGCCGAGGCGCAGAGGTCCTCCAGGTCGTCCCCCCGGGCCCGGAGGAGGACGGCCGCCTCCGTGACGTCCAGCGCGACACCGTCCCGGGCCCGTTTGAGGGCCCTCCGCATGGCGTTCGCGGTCGGGGCCTCCGGTACGGGACGTGATGCGCTCGAAGTCATCTCCCGAGCATACGAGCGGGCCGAGGTGATGACAGGGCAGATCACGCCTGGTCGGTGTGCCACTGATCACGTCAAGCGGAGGACCCCTCCGGTGTCACTCCGTCCTGACCGACTGCCCGTCAGTCCCGCACGGCAGGGTCCGGAGCGCAACTCCGAAAGGGGGTCCAGGGGGCGAAGCCCCCATCCAGCCCGTCCGGCGTTTGAGGACAACCGCGCGGAGCGCGGTTTCGGGGGTGCAGGGGGCGCAGCCCCCGCCCCCACCGCGCGCAGCGCGGTGCCGGGCCGAGGGGCGGAGCCCCGGAAGAAATGGAGAAAGGGCGGGCCGGGGGCACACCTCACAGGAACTCCGCCAGCGCGTCCAGCGCCCGCAGCGCCTCCCCCTCACCCGCCGCCGGCAGCCCCACCACCACCTCCTCGATGCCCTGGTCGGCCAGATGCGCCAGCTTCCCCGCCGACGGGTGCACCGCGTACGGGATGACGACCGGTTCGCCCGGCCGCCCCGCCTCCGCCCAGGCGGCCCGCAGCTTCGGCAGCGCCTCCCCCAGCCCGCCCCCGCCGACGGGCAGCCAGCCGTCCGCGTACTCCGCGACGGCGGCGAACAGCCCCGGCCCGGCGGCCCCGCCGATCAGCGTGCGCGGCCCCGCGAGCGGCGGCGCCCCCACCCGCTCGCGCGGCGGGAGCAGCGGCTTGGGATGCGCCCAGCTGGCCCGGACGGACCCGAACTCGCCCTCGTACGCCGTCGGTTCGGCCGCCCACAGGGCCCGCATCAGCGCCATCCGGTCGCGCACCAGGGCGCGCCGGGTGCGCCACTCCACGCCGTGGTCGGCGGCCTCCTCCACGTTCCAGCCGTAGCCGATGCCGAGGGTGAACCTGCCCCCGCTGAGGTGGTCGAGCGTGGCCGCCTGTTTGGCGAGGACGATCGGGTCGTGCTGCGCGACGAGGGCGACGCCGGTGCCGACGGCGATCCGGTGGGTGACGGCCGCGGCCTGGGCGAGCGCGACGAAGGGGTCGTGGGCCCGGCCGTACTCGCGCGGCAGCTCCCCGCCCATCGGGGCGGGGGTGTCCCGGCCGACCGGGATGTGGGTGTGCTGGGGCAGGTAGAGGCCCGAGAAGCCGCGCTGTTCGAGCTCGCGGGCGAGCCGGACCGGGGTGATCGTCTCGTCCGTGAGGAAGGCCGTGGTCGCGATGCGCATGCGGGAACCTCCGTGGCAGGCGGGCGGGTGCGCCGTGCGCGCGTGCGGCGCGCGGTGCGTGCGGTACGGGGCACGTGCGACGCGTGCGGGCGCGGCAGGCTACCCAAGGTAATCCCTGGAGCGTCGCGTGTGACCCATGTCGAACAGCCGACACACAACCGTCAACCGCCGTGCGTTCCGCCGCCCGCCGACCGGGCGTACAACGGTCCCGACGAAGGAGGCCGTATGGACCGCCGGAACGTCCTGAAACTGACCGCTGTCGCCGGGGCGGCGGGTGCCCTTACGCTCGGAGGCGTGACCTCCGCCCGGGCCGGCGGCGCCGCCGGCTCCGACTCCGACGAGGTACGCCGGATCACCGGCCGGCTGCCCGCCGTCGCGCCCGACTACGTCTACCTCCCCGTGGAAGTCCCGCGCGGCGTCCGTGAGATCGCCGTCTCGTACACCTACGACAGACCCGCCGTCCCCGCCGGCGTCCCCGGCAACGCCTGCGACATCGGCGTCTTCGACGAGCGGGGCACCGTGCTGGGCGGCGCCGGGTTCCGGGGCTGGTCGGGCGGGGCCCGCACGGAGTTCTCGATCAGTGCGGAGCGGGCCACGCCGGGCTATCTGGCCGGGCCCGTCCGCCCCGGCACCTGGCACGTCGTCCTCGGCCCGTACACGGTGGCGCCGCAGGGCATGGCGTACGAGGTGACGGTCACCCTGCGGTACGGCCCGCCGGGCACCCCGGTGGCCCCCGTCTTCCCGCCGCAGCGGGCCCGGGGCCGGGGGCGGGCCTGGTACCGGGGCGACGGCCACCTCCACAGCGTCCACTCCGACGGCCGCCGCACGCCCGCCGAGATCGCGGCGGCGGCGCGGGCGGCCGGGCTCGACTGGATCGTCACCACCGAGCACAACACCACGTCCGGGCACGGCGCGTGGCAGGGCCTGTGGGGCGACGACCTGCTCGTCCTCACCGGCGAGGAGGTCACCACCCGCAACGGCCACGTCCTCGCCCTGGGCACCGACCCCGGCGTCTTCGTCGACTGGCGCTACCGCGCCCGCGACGGCGTCCTCCCGCGCTTCGCCCGCACCGTCCGCCGTGCGGGCGGACTGGTCGTCCCCGCCCACCCGTTCGCGACCTGCCCCGCCTGCAACTGGAAGTTCGGCTACGGCGAGGCGGACGCGGTGGAGGTGTGGAACGGCCCGTGGAACGCCGACGACGAGACGGCCGTCGCCGCCTGGGACGCGATGCTGGCCGCGTCCCCCCGCGACTGGCTCCCCGCCATGGGCAACAGCGACGCCCACCGCGAGCCGCAGCCCGTCGGCCTCCCGCAGACGGTCGTCCTCGCCGACGACCTCTCGCGCGCGGCCGTGCTCTCCGCCCTGCGCGCGGGACGCAGCTGGATCGCGGAGTCGTCGGCGGTGCGGCTGTCGTTCGGGGCGACGGGCTCGCGGGGGGCGCACGCGGGCATCGGGGGCCGTCTGACGGACCCGGAGGCGACGGTCCGTCTGGAGGCCGGCGGCGTACCGGCGGGCTGCACGGCCTCGTTGATCACCGACCAGGGGCCGGCGGTGACCGTTCCCCTCCCGGCGGACGGGCGGGTGGAGTGGCGGACGGCTCCGTCGCGCGCGGCGTACGTCCGGGCGGAGGTGCGGCGCGGGGACGGGACGATGGTCGCGCTCACCAATCCGGTTTTCCTGGAAAACGAACGGAGTTGATACACGGACCGCTCCCGGACGACACCGGAGCGTACAACCGGCCCAATAAGGCGTTCCACCATATGCCTTTATCTCCCCCAAGAACCCGGCAAGTCGCGCACAACACCGGGCCGTTAAGGGCGTGTTAACGTGCACCGCACGTCACCACGCGCCAGGGGGAATCATGAACGCGGATCCGCTCGCGGAACTCCGTCAATTCCAGGAGTATGTGCTCGGCGTTCAACGCCTGATGTCGGACATGCAGGAGCGAATACCCCAGGAAGTCACGGGAAGCGATCCCCAGGGCGCCGTCACCGTGCGGCTGGCCCCCGACGGCCTGCCCGTGCACATCGGCGTCGCCACCGACTGGCAGCAGCGCCAGGACCCGGCCGGCCTCGGCTCCGCCGTCGTCGCCGCGTGCGAATCCGCCCTGCGGGAGCGGATGGAGAACTGGTCGCGTTCCCTGGCCGGTTCGGACTGGGAGCGGCGGGCCGAGCAGCTCGACGCCGACTCCCCTTTCACCAACGGGACTTTCGCGAACGGGAAGGACCGCCCCTCGCCGCAGACGCCCACGGAGGAGCCGGACCTCGACCTGCGCCACGTACTCCCGAGGCAGCTCGACGAAGTGGCCGAGGAATTGCTGTCGCTGTTCGGCGTGGACGGGACGACCGACGCGGGCCCCACCGAGTCGCCGGCCGTCACCGGGAAATCCGCCACGGGGACGGTGGCGCTCACCGTCACCCAGGGGTCCCTGGCCGGCTGCTCCGTGGACCCCGCCTGGGCGGACGGCCGGTCGTCCGTGCGGCTGAACCAGGCGTTCGGCGAGGCGCTGGCCGCCGCCCGTGCCGCGCTCGACTCCGCGACCGGGCCCGGTCCCGGAATGTCCGCGCCCGAATTGGACGGCCTGTTCAAGGAAGCCATGGCCATTCTCGGCGACCCCGCGCGTTTCGCGGGCTGAATACCGGAGGTGACAACGCATGGGTGACGCCGACCTCAAGGTCATCACCGACGGCATTCGCAACGACGCCCGGATGTGGGACGCGCAGAGCACCACGCTCGGCGGAATTCACGGCACCGTGGAGGGCCTGCGCATGACCCGCCTGGAGGCGGGCCTGTTCCAGATACTGGTCTCCGCCTACACGGACGCCGTGAACCAGGTCTCCGCGCGGACCGCCGAGGGACGGGACCGCGCGAAGGAAGTGGCCGACGCGCTGGCCGTCAATGCCAAGGCGTACGACAACCACGAAGTGGACACCACGAAGAACGTCTCGCGGGCCTACTGAACCGCACCGATCCACGGGGGAATTCATGGCGTTCAACGCCGCGCAGTACACGGCGACCATCGACAAGCTCAACTCCGGGCTGACCACGATGTCGACGAAGCTCAACCAGGTCGGCCCCAAGGCGGAATCGACCGCGAACAAGTGGTACGTGCCCGGCTTCGTGGCCAAGGCGCTGATCTGGTGCGCCAAGAAGATCATCGAGATCGGCAGCTGGATCCTGAAGAAGATCGGCGAGCTGCTGAAGGGGGCGGCGGTCCCGGTCCTCGCCTTCAAGGACGCCTGGACCTGGCAGTCCACCGTGCGCGGGCAGGCCACCGACGTCGCGGGCAACGTCGCCGCCGACGCGCTCCAGGCCCCCAAGCAGTGGAAGGGCGACGGCGCCACCGCCTACACCTCCGCGGTGAAGCTCCAGCCCACCGCGGCGGCCCAGATCGCCACCAGCGCCGACAAGGTGGCCACGGCGCTGACCCTCTGCGCGGTGGCCGGCCTGGCCTTCTACGTGGCGCTGGGCGTCATCGTGGTCAAGTTCCTCGCCGCCCTCACGGCGGCGCTCGTCGGCCTGGGGTCCGTCGTCTTCTCCTGGGCCGGTGCGGCGATCATCGTGGAGGAGGCGGGCGTCAACACCGCCCTCGTCATCACCGCCGTGACGACGCTGGTCGCGGCGCTCGGCACCCAGGCCCAGCAGATGACCGCGGTGGAGGGCGAGGCGAAGGACAACAAGGCGTTCCCCGGCGGGAAGTGGCCCGTCGCCACCGCCTGACCCCCACCGACCGGAGGAACCGTCCATGCACATGCCCCGCCTGGCGCTGTGGGCAGGCGCCGCCGTCGCCTTCGTCCTGGCGGTCCTGGCCTACCGCGACCGGAGCGTCGTCGTCCTCGCGCTCTGCGTGGTGCTGGGCACCGTCCTCCTCGGAGCCGCCGAGGTGTACGCGGACCGCAGACGCAAACGCGACTGGTACGCCCGCACCTTCACGTCCTTCGAGGAGCTCCGCGCCTCCGTGGACCGTCCCGCCCTGCGCCGCGTGCGCGACGAGCGGGGGGCGGCGGCCGCGGTCCGGGTGCTCCGGGGGACGCACCCGTCCCTCCCGCTCGCCGAGGCCGCGCGGCTGGTCGAGGAGCTCTGAAGCCCGCTGGAGGACCGGGACGGGCGCGGGACCCCGCTCCCGCGCGCCCGGGACACCGGGCTTCCTACGGTGGCCTTCCGAGCCCGCCGTCGGGGCGGGCGTCACACGGGAAGGACGTTCCCATGAGACCGAATCTCTTCGTGTCGGTGGCCACCGCGGGCCTGCTGCTGGCAGGCACGGCGGGGACGGCCGTGGCGGCCACGGCCCAGGAGTCCGCCGGTGCGGCCGGCACCGTCGCCACCCGGCAGACGGGCCAGTGGCACGGCAAGTACGGCCCGTACCGCGACTACCGGTCCTGCTACAAGGCCGGCGAGCGGGGCCAACGGCACGGCGACTGGCGCACGTTCACCTGCGCCCGCGAGTACGACCGGCACCACCACGCCTACTGGTGGCTGTACACCCGGTGAAGGACGGCGGGGGAGCCCCGGGGCCCGGGGCTCCCCCGGCCGTCACCGGACGCGCGGCAGCGGGCCGCCGGGCTTGGCCCCGCCGGCTGGCAGCCGCACCGTCTCCGTCAGCGACGGGCTGCGGAGCAGGTCCCCGGGGGTGACGAAGTCCGGCTCGGCCTCCCTGGCGCGGATCTTCTCCAGGGCCTGCTCCGGAGTGCGGGCGGCCGCACCGGAATCGGCACGGTGCAGCGCGTCGCCGAACGCGACCATGGACGACAGGAGTTGCTCCTCGCCCGGGTCGCCGGGCAGCCCGGGCAGGGGCACCCTGGTGGCGGCCGCGGCGTAGGCGGAGACGAGCGGCGCGAGCGCGGCCTCGGCGGCGGCCGGGTCGAAGGGGCCCGCCGCCGGAAGGGCCGGTACGCGCGGGAGGACGGGCCGGGACCGGGCCCAGGCCAGGAGCGTCCCGTCGGAGCGGGCGCCGCCGCCGTCCGTCTTCACGACGTACGGCTCGGCCGGCTTCGCCTCGTAGTGGCAGCGGTGGACGAACTCCGAGCAGATCATGGGGTGCCGGCCCCTTTCGGCCATCGCGTTGACCGCCGCGGCCGCCTGGTCCAGCACCGTGCGCACGAGCCGCCGCCCGCCCGGCGGCAGCGGGATGCGGCGGGTGACGCAGAGGACGGCCAGCAGCACGATCTGCTGGTGGGCGTACGCGGTGCCGCCTTCCTCGACGTAGCGGCGGGCCACGGCGAGGACGGGCGCCATGTCCGCGGGCGCGGTGAGCGTGCGGCCGACGACGAGGTCGTGGCCCTCCCGGGCCCGGGCGAACGAAATCGTGTGCAGGCCCTCCCCGGTCACCTCGGCGAGGCCGTCCCCGTCGAGGACGAGCGCGGCGTGGCTGACCTCGGAGTCGTCCATGAGGCAGATCGCCTTGGAGACGGCCTCGGTGCCACGGGTGAGGACGACGTCCCCGGGCTTGATCTGCTCGGGCAGGGTCATGGGGGGCTCCCGTCGGTCGGTGGGCGCCACGGTCCGTGGGCGCCACGGGAGCTTGCGATGCCCACGCGGCGGCCCGCCCAAGCGGCCGGGCGGGACGCTTCCGCCGTACGGATGAACCGGCCCCGCGGCCGGGGCCCCGCACCCGGGCACCGCTCACCGCGGCGCACGGTCAGTCCGGACGCCTCGGCGAGGGCGCCCACTTTCCAGGTGGTGTGCATGGATCCCACCCTCCCTCCTCACGCCGCGTGAGGTTCAAGCCCGCCCGCGCGGGGCGGTCCCGGTATCCCGCTCCCGCGCGCCCGTTCCGGGGACGGCGTTCCGCACTCACCATCGGGAGCAGATGCCCAACAGAGAGGGAACCTCATGAAGTCGAGGGCATTCCGCCTCGCGCCGGCGGCGGTGGTCACCGCTGGTCTGCTGTTCGCCGGCACGGCGGGGGTGGCCGTGGCGGCCCCGTCGGACGATTCCCCGAGCCCGTCCAGCAGCGCCACGACCGGCGACCCGAGCAGTCCCCCGAGCGCACAGGAGGAGAAGCAGGCGAAGCAGGAGACCGAGCAGCTCGCCAAGGCCCACTGGGAGAAGCACGGTCCGTACTACGACGAGAAGTCCTGCCGCAAGGCCGGTGAGGAGGGCAAGCGTCAGGGAAAGTGGCATGAGTACAAGTGCAAGAAGTACTGGGACCACGACGAGTACCACTGGTACTGGTGGCTCTACACCCGGTGAGAGACCGAGGGACGGGCGGACGTGCCCTCCGGACCCCGGAGGGCACCTCCTAACGGCCGCTCCGGAAGAACGCCGGGCTCCTGCGCCGCATGATCTCCATCAGCACGCCGCCGAGCACCAGCAGCCCGACCCCGATGACGAAGACCGAGCCGACCCCGAACACCGAACTGCCCGTCCCGTAGGCCGGGTTCCACATGTCGTACAGCGTCTTGCCGAAGACGGCCGTCAGCAGCAGTCCGCCCAGGACCGGCAGGGCGCCCTTGAAGAGCGCGTCGCGCGCCGAGCGGCGCAGCTCCCCGCGGAAGAACCAGGCGCAGGCGAAGGCCGTGATCGCGTAGTAGAAGCAGATCATGAGGCCGAGCGCGTAGATGGTGTCGACGAGGACGTGGGTGCTGAGGAAGCTCATCACCGCGTAGAAGACGCCGGTGGCCGCGCCCGCCGCGACCGTCGCCCGGCCCGGGGAGCGGAAGCGCGGGTGGACGGCGGCGAAGGAGCGCGGGAGCGCGCCGTAGGTGCTCATGGCCAGCACGGTCCGGGCGACGGGCAGGAAGGTGGTCTGGAGGCTGGCCGCGGCGGAGGCGAGGACGGCGACGAAGAGCAGGGCGCCCAGGGCCCGTCCCATGACCGGTTCGGCGAGGGCGGCGAAGACGTTGTCCGAGGTCCGCGGGTCGCCGAGGTCCGTACCGGCGTACCGCTGGGCGGCGACGGCGGTGAGCAGGTACGAGCCGACGAGGACGGCCATGGCGAGCAGGGCGGCCCGGCCGGGCGTCCGGTCGCTGCCCGCCGTCTCCTCGTTGACGGTCAGGCACGCGTCCCAGCCCCAGAACATGAAGATCGAGAGCGAGAGTCCGGCGGTGAAGGAGGCGAACGACGGCACGGCGAAGGGGTTGAGCCAGTCCCAGGAGAAGTCCATGGCATGGCCCCTCGCCAGGGCCATGGCCACGAAGACGGCCAGCACGGCGAGTTGGAGCGCGACGAGCGCGTACTGCACGCCCTTGGTGGCGGTCATGCCGCGGTAACTGACCGCCGTGGCCGCGGCGATGAGGGCGAGGCAGGTGACGACGTGCACGGCCCGGTCGCCGTCGAGGGCCGCGACGGCGTCGCTGCCGGTGAGTTCGCCGAGGAGGAGGTAGAGGAAGGAGGTGGCGACGCCGGCGAGGTTGGAGAGGACGATGATCGTGGCGACGACCAGCCCCCAGCCGCACATCCAGCCGACGCGCGGGCCGAAGGCGCGTACGGACCAGGTGAAGGACGTACCGCAGTCCGGGACGGCCCTGTTGAGCTCGCGGTAGGCGAAGGCGACCAGGAGCATGGGCAGGAAGCCCGCCAGGAAGACGGCGGGCATGTGCACCCCCACCTCACCGGCGGTCGGGCCGAGGGTGGAGGTCAGGCAGTAGACCGGGGCGACGGTCGAGACGCCGATGACCGCGCTGCCGAGCAGGCCGACCGAGCCGCGGCCGAGGCCCTTGGCGCGGACGCCGCCGTTCCCGGCAGGACCCGCGGTCGTCTCCCCGCTTCGCGGAGGGCGCTCGCGCGCCGCTGCATCCGTCATGGCTGGGACGTTAAATCCTGCTGTTTCCGCGACGGGAGGATGACGTTCCCGTGAAGTCGCCTTAACTTGACGGATGTACTCGCCAGTTGGCCTGCCGAACGAAGGAGCAATCGGGGTTACGACAGGTAACAGCCAGGCGGCACACCCGTTTCGGCGGATACGGAATTCGCAGCACCACCCCTTTTGTCCCGGTTCAAAAATTTCCGCGGCCCCGGCCCGCCGGAGAGGCCCACGTCACACCCCGGAGCATCCGACGTCGTAATCCGGCCGCCTCCGCGCACCGCACAAATCGCCATGGACCCACCGGCGGCGCACGCCCGCGGCCGGTTCCGCCGCCGCCCGGAACGACCGCCCCTCGACGTCCCGCCGACGGATCCGGAGTCGTACAATGCCCGGTCCGAATAAGGCGAGTTGTGGCCGGTGGTCCTGTTCAGCCGGACAGGCGGGCTCCGCCGGCCACGGGCGCCGGTCCGGCCCGCCCCGGTGGAAGGCACCGCTCCGGGGAGGCCGGCCGGCGCCCCGCGCGGCATCGCCGTCCCGGGTCCCATACCCCCGGGAGGTGCCCCCGGAGAGGGCCGGACCGGTGCTGACGCCGGGGGCCGGAACAGGGCAGACTGACCGGTGCCACCGAGGGGACGAGCAGGGGGTCACGATGGCCGGGGACACAGGGCACGAGCAGCGGTTGCGCTTCGCCGTGCTCGGACCCGTCCGCGCGTGGCGCGGCGACGAGGCAGTGCGGACCGGCTCGCCCCAGCAGCGGGCCCTGCTCGCGGCCCTGCTGCTGCGCGGCGGGCGGACGGCCACCGCGGCCGAGCTGGTGGACGCGCTGTGGGGCGACGACCCCCCGCACGCGGCCCTGGCCGCGCTGCGCACCTACGCCTCGCGGCTGCGCAAGGCGTTCGGGCCCGACGCGGACGTGCTGGCCAGCGAGGCGGGCGGGTACGCGATGCGGACCGGCGTCGGCAGCCTGGACATCGACACCGCCGAGCGGCTGGCCGCCGAGGCGGACAAGGCCCGGGTGGGCGGCAACCGCGGCGGCGCCCGCGCCCTGATCAACGAGGCGCTGGCCGTCTGGAACGGCGAGCCGCTGGCCGGGCTCCCCGGCCCGTACGCCGAGACGCAGCGGGCCCGGCTGGAGGAGTGGCGCCTCAGCCTGCTGGAGACCCGCCTCGACCTCGACCTGGAGCTCGGCCACCACGCCGAGGCCGTCTCCGAGCTCACCGCCCTCACCGCCGCGCACCCGCTGCGCGAGCGGCTGCGCGAGCTGCTGATGCTCGCGCTCTACCGCAGCGGCCGGCAGGCCGAGGCCCTCGCCGTCTACACCGACACCCGCCGCCTCCTCCTGGACGAACTGGGCGTCGACCCCTGCCCCGAGCTCGCCGAGCTCCAGCAGCGGATCCTCGGCGGCGACGCGGACCTCAACCTGCACCTGCCCCTGGACCGGGGCGCCGCCGGCCCGACGTTCATCCGCCCGGCGCAACTCCCGGCCACCGTCGCCGACTTCACCGGCCGGGCCGCCTTCGTCGACGAACTCAGCCACCAGCTGGCCACCGCCGAGGGGCAGATCATGGCGGTGTCCGCCGTCGCGGGCATCGGGGGCGTCGGCAAGACGACGCTCGCGGTGCACGTCGCGCACGCCGCCCGCAACCACTTCCCGGACGGGCAGCTGTACGTCGACCTCCAGGGCACGGGCCCGGTCGTCGCCGACCCCGAGGCCGTCCTCGGCGCCTTCCTGCGCGCCCTCGGCACCCCGGACTCCGCGATCCCCGAGGGCCTCCAGGAGCGCTCCGCCCTCTTCCGCTCGACGCTCGACGGCCGCCGTATCCTCACGCTGCTCGACAACGCCCGGGACGCCGCCCAGGTCCGCCCGCTGCTGCCCGGGACGGAGGGCTGCGCGGCCCTGGTCACCAGCCGGACGCGGATGGTGGACCTGGCCGGCGCCCACCTCGTCGACCTGGACGTCATGAGCCCGGAAGAGGCGCTGGTCCTCTTCACCCGGATCGTGGGCGAGGAACGCGTCGGCGCCGAACGCGACGCCGCCATGGACGTCGTCGCCGCCTGCGGCTTCCTCCCGCTCGCCATCCGCATCGCCGCCTCCCGCCTGGCGGCCCGCCGCACCTGGACCGTCTCCGTCCTCGCCCGCAAGCTCGGCGACGAACGCCGCCGCCTGGACGAACTCCGGGCCGGCGACCTCGCGGTCAAGGCCACCTTCGAACTCGGCTACGGCCAGCTCGAACCCGCCCAGGCCCGCGCCTTCCGCCTCCTCGGCCTCCCCGACGGCCCCGACATCTCCCTCGCCGCCGCGGCCGCCGTCCTCGACCTGGACCCCGACGACACCGAGGAACTCCTCGAAACCCTCGTCGACACCTCCCTCCTCGAATCCGCCGCCCCCGGCCGCTACCGCTACCACGACCTGGTCCGCCTCTACGCCCGCTCCTGCGCGGAACGCGACGAACACCCGCCGGAGGAGCGGGAGGCGGCGATGTCGCGGCTGCTGGACTTCTATCTGGCGACGGCGGCGGGGGGTGTACGTGCTGGAGCGGCCGGGTGACCAGTTACTGAAACACCTCACGCCGACCCGGCATCCGGGGCTGGCCTTCACCGACCGCACGGCGGGAGCGGACTGGCTGCACACCGAGGCCGGATGCATGCTGGCATGCGCACGACGCCATGCCGCGGACACCGGGGAGCCGCTGAGGAAGGCCGTCGACCTGCTGCAGGCGCTCAACGACCTCATCGAGTCCGGCACCTACTCACGGATGTACGCGACCGCGGCGACCGATCTGCTGGCCGCCACCCGGACAGCGGGGGACGCCCGGGCGGAGGGCCGCGCGCGAACCGTCCTCGCACACGTCCACAGCCTCGCAGGGCGGTTCACGGCGGCGGACGAAGAAGCGGCGGAAGCGGTGCGTCTGGCGCACGAGTGCGGCGACGTACTCCCGCTCTGCATCGCTTCGAATTTCCGCGCCATCGTCGGTATTTACCAGCAACGGTACGAGGAGGCCGAGACGTACTGCGTCCAGGCCCTGAACTCCTTCCGCAACGACGGCAACCACAACGGTGCGGCCAGCGCGCTCAGCAACCTCTCCCGCATCCACGGGCACACCGGACGAACGGAATCCGCGGTGCGCCTTGCCGAGGAGAGCCTCGACATCTACCGCGACCTCAACGTCTCATGGCGGCTGGCCAACGGCCGCTACGCCTACGGCATGGCCCTGGCCAGCGCCGAGCAGCACGAGCGCGCCCTGGCACAGTTCTCGGAGGCCCTGTCCATTTTCCGGAGCAACCGCCAGCGGATGTGGGAAGGATGGAGCCTCTACCGCATGGCGGAGATCCACCACGCCATGGGCGACCACGCCCAGGGCGCTTCCCACGCCGAGCAGGCACTGGCCCGGCTGCGCGGCATCAGCGGAGAATGGCGGAGGGGCGACATCCTCGCCGTGCTGGGTCACTGCCTCGACCGGCTCGGACAGCGGGAGCGCGCCTACGCCTGCTGGACGGACGCGCTGTCCGTGTTCGAGCAGCTGGGGTACGAGAAGGAAGCCGCCGCGGTGCGGGGCCTGTTGAGGCTCGCCAAGGCGTAGGGTCCGCTCCGTCCGCGCCTCCGTCATGCGGTCGTTCATCATTCGTTTATCGGTCCGCGCCATCATGGGATATGTCGATCCGTCGCGTCGGGGGGCAGACGGGTCGTGTGGTGCGCCACCACTAGGGTGAACAGCCCTGAGAACACCCGTCCGGCGACCTTCGGGGGAATCGCCGGGCGGGTGTCGCAATCCCCGTCGTACTGCACGACTCGCACTTTCCGATGGAGTTGAACGACCATGAGCGAAGAGAACCAGCTCAGCCCCACTCTGCCCGCACAGCAGCAGGACGGCCAGATCGCGAACAACGCAGCAGGCATCGGTACCGCGAACGCAACGGGGGTCGGTACCGCGCAGCTGAAGCCCAAGACCCAGCAGCTCACTGATTCTCCGGACGACAACCACGCGGGTTCCGAGCCGGTCTAGCCGACCCGGTCGGCCCGGCCCGCGGGCGACAGGAGCTCCCGGCACACTCCGGGGGCTCCCCAGCCCGGACCGACCTGGCGAAACCCCAAGGCGCGGGGGAACAGGGGGCTTCGCCGACCAGCACGCAGGAAATGCCGGCATCGACGACACGGAGGGGGAGCCGTCGATGCCGGCATTTCTGTTGACCCGGAGATACCGGGCGGCTTCCGAAACGGGAAGCGGCACCGCAAGCCCCCGAACCCCCGAGCAATAAAAGGAGACTCCATGTCCCGCCACACAACAGCCCGCGCCCGGACGGCCTTAGCCGCGCTCGCCCTCACCGGCGCCGCGGTGGCCCTGAGCGCCCTGCCGGCCGCGGCCGACAACCACAGCGGATCCGTACTGAGCGTCGCCCGCGTGACGTCGGTTCCCTCCGGCGACGCCACCAGCACCACCAACGGTGCGGACGACCACCACGTGGGCAGCATGGAGCTCTGACGGTTCCCCATGCGGAGGGGCCTCTCGGGGAGCACCTGAGGGGCCCCTCCGCCGTGCGCAACGGCGTGAACGCGGCTCACTCCCGCCCGAGCATCCCCCGGATCTCGGCGAGTTCAGTGGGGTTCAGCCGACCCGGGTGTGCCAGGGCCTCCTCCCAGCACACCTGGGCCCGCCCCGGATTCCCCAGCCCGTGCAGACCCCGGCCCAGCACGGTGAGGGCGGCGCCGAGGTACACATCACCTCCCAGGTCACGCAGAACGGCCAGGGCCAGCTCCGCGTGGCGCACCGCCTCCAGGGGACGGCCGGCGGACAGGTGCGCGGCGGCAAGTCGCCACTGGGACCAGCCCGTCCACCGGAGCTGGCGGCCCTCCTGGAAGATGGCGAGTGCGTCGGTCAGGTCCCGTACCGCCTCGTCGAAGCGCCCCGACCCGGCCAGCGCCCTGCCGCGCGAATAGAGGCTGTTGGCCTGCCGCCAGGAGGGCGCGTCCGGGTCGCGGTGAATCGTCAGGGCCTGTTCGGCGAGGCGCAGGGCCTCCTCCGGGTTCCCGAGCGCGTGTTGCACTCCTGAGAGGTTGTTCAGCACGCTCGCCTCCCCGGGCCGGTCACCACAGTCCCGGAACGCCTCGAGGGCGAGCAGGAGGCTGCGCACCGCGTCCTCGTACCGGTCCTGGTACGTCGCGATGATGCCCGCGACGTTGGGTCCGTGGCAGCGCACCAGCGGGTCGCCCGAGAGGACACCGAGTCGTATCGCGGCCCCGGCGTGCTCGGCCGCTTCGTCGAGCAGCCCGCTCTGGCCGCAGTTGGTCGCGAGCGCGACCTGGATCCGGCCCTCCGCACTACGGTCCCCTGCGGACCGGGACGCTTCCAGGACCGCCGTGCAGACCTCCCGGTACAGGTGATGGGCGACCCCCGCCTCCGACACGTCCTTGATGACGAGCAACAGATCCGCCGCCCGTCGGAGCATGGCCCCGCGGGCCGCCGCTTGACGGCCCAGCGCCAGGACGCATGACGCCTCCCCGAAGAGCCAGTCCCGCGCCGACGCCCCGTCCGGGAAAGCCAGTCCCGGCACCGACACCGGCGCCAGGTGCCCCACCAACCGATCCCCCGGCCGCTCCACCGCATACGCCCCCGCCGCCGTCGCCAGATAGAAGTCCAGCAGCCGCCCCAGCGCGGCCTCCCGCTCCTCCGCCGCCTCGTCGCGCTCCGCGCGGGCACGGGCGTACAGGCGGACCAGGTCGTGGAAGCGGTAGCGCCCGACCGCCGGGGACTCCAGGAGGGAGACGTCGACCAGGGACTCCAGGAGGGACTCCGTCGCGTCGGCGGGGAGGGACAGCAGCGCCGCGGCGGCCGTGGCGGAGATGTCCGGGCCCTCGGGGAGGCCGAGGAGGCGGAAGGCGCGGGCCTGGGCGGGGTCCAGGCCCGCGTAGCCGAGGTCGAACGTGGCGGTGACGGCGAGGTCGCCGGCGTGCAGTTCGTCGAGGCGGCGGCGCTCGTCGGCCAGGCGGCGGGCCATCGTGGCGACGGACCAGGCGGGCCGCGTCGCCAGCCGGGCGGCCGCGATGCGCAGCGCGAGCGGGAGGAATCCGCAGGCGGCGACCACCTCCCGCGCGGCGCCACGCTCCGCCGCCACCCGCTCCTCCCCCACGATCCGCGCGAAGAGCGCCAGGCCCTCGTCCGGCGTCATCACGTCGAGGTCGACGAGGTGCACGCTCTCCAGGTCGACCAGCCGGTTCCGGCTGGTGACCACGGCCGCGCAGCCCCCCGCCCCCGGCAGCAGCGGCCGCACCTGCGCCGCGTCGCGCGCGTCGTCGAGCAGGACGAGGACGCGGCGGCGGGCGAGCAACGAGCGGAAGAGCGCGGCCCGTTCGCCCGTACCGGCGGGGATCGACGGGTCCGGCGTGCCCAGGGCGCGGAGGAACGCGCCGAGGACCGCCTCCGGCCGCGCGGGGGCGGGGCCCGCGCCCTGGAGGTCGGCGTAGAGCTGCCCGTCCGGGAAGTGACCGGAGACCGCCCGCGCCACGTGCACCGCGAGCGTGGACTTGCCGACGCCGCCGATCCCGGCGACGGCCCCGACGGTGACGGCGTCCCGGTCACCGGCCCCGGCGAGGCACGCGCCGAGGCCGGCGACGAGCGCGGAGCGGCCGGTGAAGTTCGCGGTGTCCGACGGAAGTTGGGCGGGGCGGACGTATTCGCCGGCGACCGGCGTCTCCTCCTCGGTCAGCGAGGGGTCCGCCGCGAGGATGCGCCGGTGCAGCTCCGCGAGCCCGGGGCCGGGGTCGATGCCCAGCTCGTCGGCGAGCAGCCGTCGCATGTCGGTGTGGACGGCGAGCGCCTCGGCCTGCCGGCCGGCGCGGTACAGGGCGAGCATCAGCAGCTCGCGGGGGCGCTCGCGCAGCGGGTGCGCGGCGGTGAGCAGGGTCAGCTCGGGAACGGCCCCGGCGTGCCGGCCGGTGCGGACGTCGAGGTCGAGACGGGTCTCCAGCAATCCCAGCCGCCACTCCTCCAGCCGGGCGCGCTGGGCCTCGGCGTACGGGCCGGGCACCCCGGCCAGGGACTCCCCGGACCATAAACCCAGGGCCTCGTCCAGCAGTTGACGGGCCCGGGGCAGATCGCCGGCGCGGCGGGCCGCCTCCGCCCGGTCGGCGCTCCGCTCGGCGCGGTCGAGGTCGAGGAGGTCGGCACCGCCCCGCAGCGCGTACCCGCCCGACTCGCCGACCAGGGCGACACCCCCCGCACCGAAGAGCCGGCGCAACCGGGACACCCGGGTGCGGACGGCCGCGAGCGCGGCGGGCGGCGGCTCGTCGCCCCACAGGTCGTCGATGATCTCGGGGGCGGTGGCGATACGGCCCCGGCGCAGCAACAGCGCGGCCAGCAAGGCGCGTTGCTGGGGCGAGCCGACGCCCAGCTGCTCGTCCCCGCGCCGGCAGCGCACGGGGCCGAGCACGGAGCAGCGGACGGGCCCGGATAACTCCGGCGCTCTTTCCGGCATTTCACCGGACGACGGAGCCCGTGCAGCACGCACGCACAGTTCCCGGCCCTTCTCCCGGAGAATCCTCCGGGCCTGCGGATCGCGTACGAGATCCTCCACGACCCGGTTCCAGAGATGGAGCGGAATCACCTTCGCCCCGGACCGGTACTCCCCCCAGCTCGTTTTGCCGATCTTGTATCGTGCGGCCAATTCCCTCAGCGTGAAGTCACGGGTGACCTCCCTTGCCAGGGACGCCAGTTCATTGGCCTCCGCACTGCGCCCCCTGGGTCCGCCCTGCGGGCGACCGGCCCTCCCCACCCTCGCCTCCCGGCGTCGTTGTCCACGGACAACCCGCATTGTCCGTCACCGGTAAACGCACCACATGCGCTTTTCCCGAAACGACGTTGATGGACAACAGGAGCGGACGAAGAGTGATCCCCCGTCGTGAGCGATCCCTCGTAGTGAGTGATCCCCCCGTCGTGAAGGAGGCGTTTATGTCCGCTCCGTGGACCGCAGGCCGGAAAAGCGACCGGCGGAGACTCCGGTCGCTCCGCCGGGGCCCCCGCTGGTTATGCGGGGACCCCGTGCGTCCGGCTCACCTGCGGGCCTGGCCCGTCCCCTTCGCCGCGTCCAGGGCGTAGACGCAGCGGTCCTTGCTGCAGGCGTACACGACGCCGCCGACGGCCAGCGGGGTGCCCGTGATCTCGCCGCCCGTGGCGAGCTTCCAGCGGAGCTGGCCGCCCGCCGCGTCCAGGGCGTACAGGCAGTGGTCGGCGGAGCCGAAGTGGACGCGGCCGTCGGCGACGGCCGGGGAGCCGACGATCTCGCCGCCGGCGGCGAAGCGCCAGCGCGGGGTGCCGGTGACGGCGTCCAGGGTGTAGAGCGCTCCCCCGCTGCCCAGGTGCACCAGGCCGTTCGCGACGAGCACGGGCGCGGTGGACTGCCGGGCCTCGGTCGCGATGCGCCAGCGCTCGTGGCCGCTCGCGGCGTCGAGGGCGTAGACGGTGCCGAGGTAGTCGGCCGCGTAGACGCCGCCGGCCGACCAGGCGGGCGGGCCGAGGAAGACCGCCGGGGCCTCGAAGCGCCAGCGCACGTCGCCGCGGGCGGCGTCGACGGCGATCAGCCGGGTGCCGGCGGCGACGTAGACGACGCCGTCGGGGGCCGAGTGCAGGCGCACCGGGACGCCGCCGCAGGACGAGGCGTCCCCCACCGGGTAGTTCCAGCGCTCGGTGCCGCTGCGGGCGTCGAGGGCGCGCAGCCGGCCGTCGGACCAGACGAAGACGGTGCCGTCGTGGACGACGGGCCCGCAGTCGGGGGTCTCGAAGTCGGTCTGCAGGCCGCCGGTCTCCCACAGCAGTTCGCCCGTGGCGGCCTCCCACGCCTGGGCGCCGCCGCCCCGGGTGCCGGTGACGACCGTGCCCCGGTCGGTGCCCAGGGAGTACACCCAGCCGTCGGTGGACAGGCGCCAGCGCTCGGTGCCGTCGGTGGCGTCGAGGGCGTAGAGCGTGGGCCCGTCGGAGGCGTGTATGCGGCCGTCGGCGACGGCCATGGCCCAGGCGACGTCCCGGGTCTTGAACTGCCGCCGCCCGCTGGCCACATCGAGGGCGTGCACCTCGAAGGAGGTGACGTACACCAGGTCGCCGGCGACGACGGGCGTGCCCCAGACGTCGTTGGACATCCGGAACCGCCAGGGGCGCCAACGGGACGGGTCCACCGTGGAGTTGGGGGGCGCCTCGGGTGCGGCGGGGGCCGCGGTGGCGCCCGGCGGGCGCACCCAGGACGCGCCGGGCGCCGTGTACGGCTCGCGGGCGTCCGCGACGCGCGGGCCCGGGCCGATCGGCACCTGGGCGCCGGGCAGCCGCACGGCGCCGCCGTCGTCGGTGACGACGGGCGCCGCGGCGTGCCGTCCCTGGGCGACCGGGGCCGGGGCCCGGTCGGGAGCGGGGGCCGGGGCGGCGATCGGGCCGCCGCGCGGGTCGGGGGTCCCGGTGCGGGGGGCGACGGGGCCGGTGGCCCGGGAGTCGGCCCAGCCGGGACCGGCGGGCGCCCTCGACGGCTCGTAGGACGGGGCGGCCGGGGGCCGCGCGGGGCGCGGCGGGGCCGCCGCGGAGCGGGCGCCGCGGGCGGGGGCGGCCGCGGGCCGGTGCCCGGCCCGGCGGTGCTCGATGAGCGAGACGGCGTCCGGGGGCAGCCAGGCCGAGGCCGTGCCGCTGTCGTCGCCCCCGCCGGAGGCGAACAGGTGCGGGCCGAGCTGCGCCTGGAGGTCCGCGGGGGTGGGCCGGTGCTCGGCCGCCATCTGCATGCAGGAGTCGATGAGCGGCCGCAGCTCGTCCGGCAGGCCGCTCAGGTCGGGGCCCTCGCGCAGCAGCATGAAGACGGTCTCGACCGGGTTGGCGCCGTGGAAGGGGGCGTGGCCGGTGCCCGCGAAGACGAGCGTGGAGCCGAGCGAGAAGACGTCGCTGGCGCCGGTGACGCTGCGGGAGTCCCGGGCCTGTTCGGGGGACATGTACGCGGGCGTGCCGACGGCGACGTTGGTCATCGTCAGCCGGGTGTTGGACACCCCGGAGGCGATACCGAAGTCGATGACGCGCGGCCCGTCCTCGACCACGAGGACGTTGGACGGCTTGAGGTCGCGGTGGACCAGTCCCGCGCTGTGGATCGACTGGAGCGCCTCGGCGATGCCGGCCGCCAGCCAGCGCACGGCCTGGGCCGGGAGCGGCCCGCACTCGTTGATGATCTCTTCCAGCGAGGGCGCCGGGACGTACGCGGTGGCCAGCCAGGGCACGGCCGCGCGCGGATCGGCGTCGACGACGGCGGCCGTGTAGAAGCCGCTGACCGCCCGCGCCGCTTCCACCTCACGGGTGAAGCGGACACGGAAGAGCTGGTCCTCCGCGAGCTCCGTGCGCACCGTCTTGATCGCCACTCGCCGGCCCGATGCCGAGCGGGCGAGATAGACCAGTCCCATGCCGCCGGCTCCGAGCCTGCCGAGCACCTCGAACGGGCCGATCCGTCTCGGGTCGTGCTGCGTAAGCTGCTCCAACTGGCCTGCCACCTCCCCGTGGGGGCTTGAAGGGTCGTTCCAGCCCCGTGCAGCGTCTCACCGCGAATTATCCCGGGGTACGCGCCCTGATTCTCCCTGGCTGGGGCACCGGTTGCGAACCCGGGTCACGCTTCGGCGTGTCCATGTCGAAAGTGCGGGTCCGCTTCCCCCCTCCCGCCGCCGGTCAGCGGCCCGCGGCCGTCCCGCGCCCCGGCGCACGCGCCGGCTCGACGACGGCGAAGTCCGCGCCCTGACTGTCGGTCAGCACCGCGAAACGCCCGTACGGGGCCTCCCGCGGCCCGCGCCGGACGCGTCCGCCCAGCCGCCCGGCGGTCTCGGCCGCGGCGTCGCAGTCGGCGACCGCGAAGTGGACGAGGAAGTGGGCGGGCATCACCTCGGGGAAGCCCTCGCCCATCACGGCCCGCCCGCCGACCGCGTCCCCCGGACCGGGCGGCAGCCCGACGGGCGTCCACAGCGCGTAGTCCGCCGTCGCGTCGCCGCCCGGCGCGTGCGCGACGAGGCCGAACACCCGCTCGTAGAAGGCATCCACGGCCGCCGCGTCCCGGGTGTACACCTCCGTCCACGCGAACGAGCCCGGCGTGCCGCGCTCCTCGAAGCCGCGGTGGCTGCCGGCCTGCCAGACGCCGAGGACGGCGCCGCCCGGGTCGGCGGCGAGCAGCATCGTGCCGAACGGGCCGACGGCGAACGGCCCGGTGACGACCTGTCCGCCCGCCTCCGTGATCCGCCCGGCGGTCGCGGCGGCGTCGGTGGAGGAGAAGTAGACGCACCACGCGGTGGGCATCCGGCCGTCGGGCTTGGGCGCGAGGGCGGCGACGGCGCGGCCGTCCCGGAACGCCTCGGTGCAGGAGCTGTATTCGGGCCCGGCGTCCCGGAAGGTCCAGCCGAAGAGCCCGCCGTAGAAGCGCTTGCCCGCCTCGACGTCCGGCAGCATGACGTCCGCCCAGCACGGTGCGGACCGCGGGCCGGCGACCGCGGCCCCGCCCGTCTCCCTGGCCTCGCCCATGGGCGCCGCCTCCTTCCGCAGCTTCGCGCGGCCGTCCCGCGGACCGGCCGGCCGCACGGGGTGCCGCAGCAGCCACGGTATCGGCGGGCCGGCGATCCCGCCCGGTCGGCGGCAGCCGGCGGAAAGCGCCGGAGAAGGAGTGCGGAAGGCCCCGGAAAGCGGGCCCGGAAAGGGCCCGGCCGAGGCGTTCCGATAAGACAATTCACCGGTACGGGCCAATCCCCGGGCGTTCTCTTTTCCGGCCGCGAAAACCCCGCTGACCTGCACAACAACCCCTTTCGGCACCCCCGTCCCCATTTGCACGCGACCGAATCGCGCTCCGATCACCCCTCGGTAAGCTGACGGCATGACAGGACAAGTACGCACCGTCGACGGCCGGGTGGCCGGCAGGCGTGGTCAGGCGACGCGGCAGAAGCTGCTCGACTGCCTCGGTGAAATGCTCAGCTCCTCTCCCTACCGCGACGTCAAGGTCATCGACGTCGCCCGGCGGGCCGGCACCTCGCCCGCGACCTTTTACCAGTACTTCCCGGACGTCGAGGGCGCCGTCCTGGAGCTCGCCGAGGAGGTGGCGACCGAGGGCGCGGGCCTGACGGAACTGGTCGCCGGGCGCTCCTGGGCCGGAAAGGCGGGCAAACAGGCCGCCGAGGAACTGGTGGACGGCTTCCTCGCCTTCTGGCGGCGCAACGACGCGATCCTGCGCGTCATCGACCTGGGCGCGGCCGAGGGCGACAAACGGTTCTACAAGATCCGCATGAAGATCCTCAACGCCGTCACCAACTCCCTGACGGAATCGGTCAAGGAACTCCAGGCCAAGAACAAGGTGGACAAGGACATCAGTCCCGGCGCCGTGGCGGGCTCGCTGGTCACGATGCTGGCGGCGGTCGCCTCGCACCAGAAGGGCTTCACCACCTGGGGCGTCAGGCAGGCCGACCTCAAGCCGAATCTCGCGCTGCTGGTGCACCTGGGCATCACCGGCAAGAAGCCGGTCAAGTAAGGGGCGGCCGTACGCACGTCCTGTCATCGCGGCGGCGGGCCGCCGGGCACGCGCCCGGCGGCCCGTCCCCGTTCCGCCTCACTTCTTCTTGTGCACGACCTTCGTCAGCACGTACCGCTTGCCGGAGCCCTGCTTCCCTATCTCGTGGAAGAGCCGCGGCTCCTTCGTCGTCCCGGTCACGCTCCAGTTCTTGCGGAACTCGCAGGAGTCGATCTGCAGCGACACCCCGACGATCTTCCCGCCGTCCTTCAGCGGCGACCAGCGGCCCGAACCGTCGCAGTCCTTCGACCGGGGCTTGCCCATGCCGTCCCAGTCGAAGTTGTCCAGGCCCTTGGCGACGGCATGTCCGCCCTTCTCCAGCGCGACGCTGCCGTTCCGGCCGTCGCTCCAGACGCCGGCGATGTCCGACTTGTGGAGCTTCGGCGGCTCGTAGACGTCGACCAGCCCCGTCCCGTAGACCGCCGCGCCCACCGCGCCGACGGCCAGCCAGGCGACGACGCCGTCGCGCGACACCCGGCGGGCGACGCTGCCGGCGCGCCCCTCGCGGACCCGGCGCGCGGCGGCGCGGGCGGCGAGGGCGGGCGGCAGCAGGCCGACGGTGAGCGCGGCCCACCAGACCAGGTACGACAGCGGGCGGGCGAGGGAGAGGCTGCCCAGGGCCGCGACGGCGCCGAAGACGGCCACCGCGGCCGCGGCGACGGCGGGGACGGCCACCACGGGCCTGGCCCCGAGGGCCCCGGCCCGCCCCGGGCGCCGGCCGGCCCGGCGGGCCAGGGCGAGCGCGGGCATGACGGCCGCGGCGGTGATGAAGCCGCTGAGCAGCACGGTCAGCAGCAGCACGCCGAGCGCCACGGCGGCGGCCAGCAGCGGAGCGGTCGGCAGCCCGTCGTGCTCCCGGGCGAGCAGGACGAGGACCCCGGCGGTGGCCGCGATCACGAACTCGGCGCAGAGGGTGGCCATGGAGGCGCAGAAGGCCGCCCCGAATCCGTCGGGGCGGTCGGGGGCGGGAGGCCCGGCGGAGGGCGGGGCGCCGTCGCGCGGCCCGGGCGCGCGTTCCGCTCCCGGCGCGGCCGACGCCGCGGCGGACTGCGCGTCCGGTATCGAGTCCGGCTCAGCTTGCTGTGTCATATCCGCCCCTCTCTCCAAGAATGATTCCCCCGGCGGCCAAGAGGTTCCGTCGGCGAGGGGTTCCGAGACGGCCCTCACGTCGCGGAGGGCGACGAGGATGCCTGGAACGGGTCATTCTTACCGAATGGTGCTTCTCGTCCCGAATGCGGGCACTCGGCGCGAAGCTTCGGCCGGAGGTGCACACGGCCCCGCGAGCGCGGGGCCGCCGCCCGGAGAGACGGAGGCGGACGGTTCCGCGGACGGCACGCGCGAGAAAATGTGGCGCGTCTCACAGATCAGGCCGATCCAGGGGCAGTTACCGGCCATCCACCCGGACCCGTCAGCGGCGGCGTACAGATGCGCACCCCGAGCACGGCACCGCACGCCGCCCACCGACTCCGGCGCCGGAAGCCCCGTCGTCGCGCCGGTTCGCGACCCGCACTCGCCAAGTCGCCCCGGGTCACCCGGACGTCTCGGCGTCCCCTCGCAACGAATCGCTGCATCCAAGAGTGATCACGTGAACACTTCACGTCAACACCTGGTCTGGACTTTGCCGCCTACGCCCCATTTGTGAGTACGCGGTGTGGCTCAAAGACGCCGCCCCACAAGGGCAATGAGGACGCGGCGCCCGGGGCGACGGGCCGGCGGTCGATCTCGCACCAGATGCTCTTGCCCGAGCCCTCGGGCCGCCAGCCCCACCGGTCGGCGAGGCCGTCCACCAGCTCCAGCCCGCGCCCGCCCGTCTCGTCGCCGCCGGCGCACCGCCGACGGGGCGGCCGGGCGCTGAAGTCGGCGACCTCGACGCGGACCGTGCCCCCGGGGAAGAACATCCGCAGCACGGCCGGACACCCCGTGTGCACCACGGCGTTGGTCACCAGCTCGGAGATCAGCAGGATCAGCGTCTCCGCGAGCGGCTCGTCCACCCCTATCCCGCAACCGGCCAGCCGCGACCTCGCCCACCTACGGGCCCGCCCCACTTCCGAGGGGTCGACCCCGACCTCCATCTGCACCTGAAGCACCTGCACCGCTCACACCATCCGAACCGGCGGACACAACGCCTCGCGTCTCCAAGGGCTCACGTCGCGTGACTCCCTTTCCCCACAACCCCGTTGACGCACAACTACCCCAACAAGCGCTTCAGACACATTCCGGAGCAAAGGAGTATGTATGCCACGCGCCATGCGGCACGCGTGCGCTCGCGAGGAGGAAGTCCGAGCCCGCACCTTACTCCGTTGCGTGACGACTTACGCGCAGAACACCACTCAACGGCAACACAGCGTGGTTATTTCCCCGGACCGACCGGGGTAATTCAGGCGAGGCGATTACATTCCGCGATTTTGTCGCTCAGAATTTCGCCCGAGCGAATTTCCGGACGATTACCGAGCGTGCGGGCAGGGATTGATCCCGTGGGTGACGTCCCGTCAATTGCCATCGGCACGATACGTGGCGGCGGCCTGGTCGAAGAACGTGTCCACGGAACGCTGCCCGTCCATCGGCCCGAGCACCTGGAGCACGTGGTACCGACCGCCCATGATCACGGCGGAGTTGCGCACATAGACCTGACGGCCGCTGCCGTCGTTCCAGTTGAACGTGCCCTCCGCGCCCGCCGTCCGCCCGACGTCCACCCGGCGCAGGCCCGAGGCGCCCGACCAGGACGAGGAGCGGTACGCCTCCAGCTCGGGCTCCTTCTCCTGCTGGTAGGCCATCGGGTCGGAGCCGAACCGGGCGACCTCGTCCCGGCCGGGCACGACGATCAACTCGAAGTCGCCGCCCGCGTAGACGACCTGGCCGCGCTCGTTGTCCCCGCGGCGCTGCCACTCACGGGCGACGGCGACGGAGAAGCCCTTCGGGTCGCGGCGCAGGGTGAACCCCTTGGCCGCGCCGCCGCTTTCGACCGTCGGTTCCTCCTGCGGATTCCCTTGCGGGGCGGCGCTCAGCGTGCCCGCCGTGCGGTCGGCGCGGTCGGCGCCCCGGCCGGCACCGGCGCTCTCGGCGGCCCGCGGCATGAACAGCAGCGCGTAGAGCACCGCCCCGACGAGCAGCAGCAGGATCAGGCCCAACAGCAGCCTGCCGAGCCGCGGGGCGGGCTGCGCCCGGACGGCGGCGTGCTGCTCCTGGAGGGGGCCCGTCGCCGCGAAGCCGGCGGCCGGCTCCGCCCTGCGGTGCCGGGCGGGCCCGGCGGGCCGGCCGCGCCGGCGGCGCACCAGCTCGCCGCGGCGGCGGGGGATCGGGAGCCGCGCGGTGCCACGGGCGGCGGTCGTCTCCGCGGAGACTCCCGGGGCGCCGGGGGCGGGGGCGAACGACGGGACCGTGACCGTACGGCTGCCGACGTCCGGCTCCGGAGCGGACCGGATCAGGGACCGCAGCCAGCCGCGCAACTCCTCGAAGTCCGGCCGCTCGTCCGGGTCCTTGCGCATCAGCGACTCGACGACGGGACGCAGCGCGCCGCACTCCTCCGCGTACGCGGGGGGCTCGGAGCAGACGACCTGGACGAGGTCGGTGGTGCTGCCCTCCGGGTACGGCGGGTGGCCCTGCACGACGCGGAACAGCAGGGCGCCCAGGGCCCAGAGGTCGGCGGCGGGGCCGACGGGCGGGGCGAGCCGCCAGTTCTCCTGGACGGGCCAGGCCTGTTCGGGCGCCCAGCGCTCGGTGACGGGGCCGACGACGAGCATGCGGGCCTGGCGCGCGCGTTCGGCGGCGAGGGCGCCGGGGGAATCGTGGGTGGCCCAGCCGGTCCCCTCGGCGGGGGGCCGCGCGGACCTCCCGACGGGGCCCACCGCGGGCGCGGCCGGCGTCGCGCCGCGGACCAGGGCGTCCGCGCTCCAGCTGCCCGGCGCGGGGGCCGTGCCGCTGGCGGCGGTGCCGCCGCCCCAGGGGGAGGAACCGGTCGGAGGGCGGGCGCCGTTGCCGTCGGCCGTGGTGCGGGCGGCCGCGGCGGCCTGGGTGCCGGCGCGATAGGCGGCGATGGCGTTGGCGCGGGGGCCGCGGCGCGGGGGGGAGGATGTGCCCCGGACCCGCCCTCTCACCATCTCCACCGGGGCAAGCCCCGGACCCGGACCGGGGGCTTCGCCCCCCGCGCCCCCACCGGGGCTCCGCCCCTGGACCCCGAAACCGCCCTCCGGGCGGCCGGGTTCGCCCTGCGCGCCGGACGCGGAGACCTCATGAGCACCCTCCGGGTGTGCGGGGCTCCGCCCCTGCGCCCCGAAGCCGGGCTCATCCCTCGCACCCTCGTCGGACGCCGCGCGAGCGGCGGACGGCACCGGGTCGTAGCCGCACAGCGCCTCCTCCGCCGCGCCCGCCGCCAGGCCCGTCAGGACGGCTCGGCCGTCTTCGCAGATCAGGACCGTGCGGGTGGTGATGTTGCGGTGGGTCCAGCCCTGGGCGTGGAGGGCCCGGAGGGCGGTGAGGACGTCGGCGGCGACCTCCGCGGCGCGGTGGGGGGAGAGGGTGCGCTCGGCGAGGACCGCGGCGAGCGGGCGGGCGGAGACCAGTTCGCTGACGATCCACAGGCTGCCCGCCTCGGCGAAGACGTGGAACACCTGGTCCAGGCGCGGATGGTCGGGGATCCGCGCCGCCGCCGTCGCCGCCTCCAGGGCGCGGCGGACCGCCGGGTCCCCGGGCCCGGCGAGCGTGCGCGGGCGGCCGGACCGGGGCCGGTCGCCGTCCTCGTCGACGAGCTCCGCGTCCACGACCTCCGGCAACGGGATCTGCCGGACCAGGACCTCCTGCCCGCTGTAGGTGTCGAACGCCCGCGTCTCCACGAGCTCGAACGCGTCGGAGGGGGGCAGCGGCAGGCGGTACCGGTCGGCGAGCACCCGGCCCGCGTAGTCATCCACGACGCCTCCCCAAAGCGCGCGATATCCCTGCATCCCCCGGGCCGGCCGGCCCGGCCCGAACGACCGTCAACGCCGGTCGCGCGGGCGTCGGTTGTGACTGCGTTCCGTCCCCGACATCTCACGATACGTGCCGGGCGCGGC
Source organism: Streptomyces thioluteus (assembly GCF_039535865.1). NCBI lineage: Bacteria > Bacillati > Actinomycetota > Actinomycetes > Kitasatosporales > Streptomycetaceae > Streptomyces > Streptomyces thioluteus. The sequence continues at coordinate 16,284 of NZ_BAAAXZ010000048.1, read as the reverse complement.
CCGGAGGGCCCTTACCGCTCAGATCGTCGGACTCGATGACCGTCGGCCGGACTTCGGCGGCCGCGGACCGGCGTCGCTCAGGCTCCCTGCTTCACGGCGATGACGATCACGGTGCCGATGACGGCCAGCACGACGAAGGCGAGCACGGCGAGCAGCACCCGCCGCTGCGCCGGGACCCGCATCCGGACCAGCGTCTCGGTGTACGCGCCGTTCAGCGGCGGCTGCGGCTGGGGCTCCGCCTCGGTGCGCGCCGAGCCCGAGGGGGCGGCGTCGCGCAGCGGACGGAAGGCGGACTGGCCCTCGGTCCTCTTCGGGGCGGCGGGCTTCTGCGCGGCGGCCGCCGGACCGCCCGCCTTCGCGGACCTCGCCGGCTTCGCCGGCCCCGGCTTCTCCGCCGCCTTCGGGACGGCGATGGCCTGCGTGGCCTCCGGGTCCGCGCTCGTCCGGGACGGCGCGGGCCGCCGCTCGTCCGGCGCGTTGACGGCCTCGGTGAGCAGCGCCCGGGCGCCCGCCTCGTCGAGCCGCTTCTGGGGGTCCTTGGCGAGCAGCCCGTACATGACGCCTTCGAGCGGGCCCGCGTTCTTCGGCGGGCCGAGCGGCTCGGTCATGACGGCGGTCAGGGTGGCGATGGCCGAGCCCTTGTCGTACGGCGGCGCGCCCTCGACGGCCGCGTACAGCAGGCCGCCCAGCGACCACAGGTCGGCGGGCGGGCCGGGCTTCTGGCCGCGGGCCCGCTCGGGGGATATGTACGAGGGGGCGCCGACGAGCATGCCGGTCGAGGTGACCGAGGGGTCGCCCTCGACCTGGGCGATGCCGAAGTCGGTGAGGACGACGCGGCCGTCGTCCGCGATGAGCACGTTGGACGGCTTCACGTCGCGGTGCAGGATGCCCTGCAGGTGCGCCGCGCGCAGCACGTCGAGCACGGCCAGGCCCACCTCCGCGGCGCGCCGCCACTTCAGCGGCCCGTCCTCGCGGATGACGTCGGCGAGCGAGCGGCCCTCGATGAGCTCCATGACGATCCACGGACGGTCGTCCTCGTGGACGACGTCGTAGACGGTGACGGCACCGGCGCTGCGGATCCGGGCGATGGCCTTGGCCTCGCGCAGGGTACGGGTGATCAGCCGGCGCTTCTCGTCCTCGTCGATGTTGGCCGGGAAGCGGAGCTCCTTGACCGCGACGACACGCCCCAGGGTCTCGTCGGTGGCACGCCAGACCGTGCCCATGCCGCCCCTGCCGAGCACGTCGCCGAGGCGGTAGCGCCCGGCGAGGAGGCGCCCGGTCGTGCCCTGCGTCTGCTCCGCGTCCGACATGCGTCCCCTCTGGCATTCAGCTCTGCGACCAACCGACCCCGGCAGAGCGACCATTGTCTCTCATCCGCCGACCAGTGGAAGGCCAGGGTCCGACTGACCTTGGATGATGAGCGCATGCCGACGCGCAGTGCCTCTCGCGCGTCACGGCGGCCATGGCCGCGCTGTGCCGCACCGTCACGGCGCTGACGACGGCGTGCGATGGCGACCCTGCCCGCTCTCCTGTTCAGGACATCGTTGCACGAGGCGCGGTTCCCCGGGCCGCCGAGCCGTCACAAGATGCTCACGACGTCGCCGTGCGCCAACTCCTCGCCCACACCGGCGGGCTGTCCTCCGGCATGGATGACGACTCCGGGCATGGCCGTCCGTCAGATCGCGGCGCGTTCGTACCCGGCGGGTCAGCCCAGCGGCTGCACCTCCGGCGCGCCCAGCCGCGCCGCGTCCGCCGTGCGGTCGTCCGGCTGGAGCTGCGACTCGCGTTCCGCCTCCACCCGCTTCTCGTAGTGCTCGACCTCCTTGTCCACCTGCGCGCCGTCCCAGCCCAGCACCGGGGCCATCAGCTCGGCCGCCTCGCGGGCGCTGCGCGTACCGCGGTCGAAGGTCTCGATGGAGATCCGGGTGCGCCGGGTGAGAACGTCGTCGAGGTGGCGCGCGCCCTCGTGCGAGGCCGCGTAGACGACCTCGGCGCGCAGATAGTCCTCGGCGCCGCCGAGCGGGCGGCCCAGCGAGGGGTCGGCCGTGACGAGGTCGAGGACCTCGTCCACCAGCGAGCCGTACCGGTTGAGCAGGTGCTCCACCCGCGCCACGTGCAGCCCGGTGCGCTGCGCGAGCTGCGCCCGGGCGTTCCACAGCGCGCGGTAGCCCTCGGCGCCGACCAGCGGCACGTCCTCGGTGACGCAGTCGGCCACCCGCTGAGCCAGCCCGTGCACGGCCTCGTCCACCGCGTCCTTGGCCATCACCCGGTACGTCGTGTACTTGCCGCCCGCGACGACCACCAGCCCCGGGACCGGGTGCGCCACGGTGTGCTCGCGCGAGAGCTTGCTCGTCGCGTCCGACTCGCCGGCCAGCAGCGGGCGCAGCCCCGCGTAGACGCCCTGGACGTCGTCCCGGGTCAGCGGCACCGCGAGCACGGAGTTGACGTGCTCCAGCAGGTAGTCGATGTCGGCGCTGGACGCGGCCGGGTGCGCCTTGTCCAGGTCCCAGTCGGTGTCCGTCGTCCCGATGATCCAGTGCCGTCCCCAGGGGATGACGAAGAGCACGCTCTTCTCGGTGCGCAGGATCAGCCCGGTCGTGGAGTGGATCCGGTCCTTGGGGACGACGAGGTGGATGCCCTTGGAGGCACGGACGTGGAACTGGCCGCGCTCGGCGATGAGCTGCTGGGTGTCGTCCGTCCACACCCCCGTCGCGTTGACGATCTGCCGGGCGCGGATCTCGATGTCGCGGCCCTGTTCGAGGTCGCGCACCCGGGCGCCGACGACCCGCTCCCCCTCGCGGAGAAAGCCCACGACGCGCGTCCGGTTGGCGGCCTCGGCGCCGTACGCGACGGCGGTGCGCACCAGGGTGGTGACGTAACGGGCGTCGTCCATCTGGGCGTCGTAGTACTGCAGGGCGCCGACCAGCGCGTCCTTGCGCAGGCAGGGGGCGACCCGCAGGGCGTGCCGGCGCGTCAGGTGGCGGTGGAGGGGCAGGCCGCGGCCGTGCCCGGAGCTGACGGACATGGCGTCGTAGAGGGCCACGCCGGAACCCGCGTAGAGCCGTTCCCAGCCGCGGTGTTCGAGCGGGTAGAGGAACGGCACCGGCTTGACCAGGTGCGGGGCCAGCCGCTGGAGCAGCAGGCCGCGCTCCTTGAGCGCCTCGCGGACCAGGGCGAAGTCGAGCATCTCCAGGTACCGCAGCCCGCCGTGGATGAGCTTGCTGGAGCGGCTGGAGGTGCCGGCCGCCCAGTCCCGCGCCTCGACGAGGCCGGTCACCAGGCCGCGCGTGGCGGCGTCCAGCGCGGTTCCGGCGCCGACGACGCCGGCGCCGACCACCAGGACGTCCAGTTCCCGCTCCGCCATCCGGGCGAGCGCCGCGGTGCGCTCGGCCGGCCCGAGTGTCGCTGTCCTCACCAATGCCTCCCGCTGCTCTGCTGCCGCCGGCGGCTCCCCGTCGGGGTCTCCCTCCGATGCTGCCCCAGATCGGGCGGGGCGGCCTCCCGCGGATGAGCCGCGCTCAGGGCAACGCCCGACACGACAATGCCCGAAATATGTCGTATATCCCCTTAACCTGATCTACACCGCTCAGGGATCCCGCTCGGTGATCCCGCTCGGGGATCGGATCGGACCGTCGGTCAAGGGGAAGGACCGCGTCACCTCATGCCCGCAGACCTCGCCGTCATCGGCCTCGGCCACCTCGGCCTGCCCCTGGCCCGGGCCGCCACCGCCGCCTCCGTGGCCACCGTCGGCCACGACCCCGACCCGCGCACCGTCGCCGAGCTGCGCGCCGGGCGGCTGCCCGCCGAGGACGGCCCGGGCACCCTCACCGCCGCCGAGCTGCGCCGGATGCTCTCCGCCGGCTTCCGCCCCACCACCGAGGACGCCGAGCTCGAACGGGTCCGTACGGCCGTGATCTGCGCGCCGACCCGGCTCGACGAGGACGGCGTCCTCGACCTGCGCGCCGTCGGGGCCGCCGCCCGCGCGCTCGCGCCCCGGCTCCGTCCGCGCACCACCGTGATCCTCGAATCGGCCGTACACCCGGGCGCCACCGAGGAGTTCGTACGCCCCCTGCTGGAGGACGGCTCCGGGCTGTGCGCCGGGCGCGACTTCCACCTCGCGTACTCCCCCAGCCGGGCCGACCCCGGCCGCCGGGACCGCGACCTCGGCCGCGCCCCCCGGGTCGTCGGCGGGCTCACCCCCGCCTGCACGGAGGCGGCCGCGGCGTTCTACGGACGCCTCTGCGACAAGATCGTCCGGGCCCGGGGGCCGCGGGAGGCCGAGACGGTCCGGATGTGGGAGACCAACTACCGGCACGTCAACATCGCCCTGGCGAACGAGATGGCGGTCTTCTGCCACGACATCGGCGTCGACCTGTGGGACGTGGTCCGGTGCGCGGAGACCAAGCCGTTCGGCTTCCAGGCCTTCCGGCCCGGGCCGGGCGTCGGGGGGCACGGCACCCCCGTCGACCCCGAGCACCTGACGTACAAGGGCGTCGGACTCGGCTATCCCCTGCGGCTGGTGGGGCTGGCGCGGGACGTCAACGGGCGGATGCCGCTGTACGTCACGCAGCGGAGCGCCGCCCTCCTCAACGAGCACGGGAAGTCGGCACGGGGCGCGCGGGTGCTGCTCCTCGGCGTCGGCTACAAGGCGGACACCGGGGACCTGGAGGGCTCACCCGCCCCCGAGATCGCCTCCCGCCTGATGGAGCTGGGGGCGCAGATCAGCTACCACGATCCGTACGTACCGGGCTGGCGGGCCGGGGGGCGGACGGTGCCGCGGGTGGACTGCCTGTACGAGGCGGCGGCGGAGGCGGACCTGACGGTGCTTCTGCAGCACCACCGGACGTACGACTTGCAGGGGTTGGCGGTGAAGGCACAGCTGCTGCTGGACACGCGGGGGGCGAGCCCGGCCGGCGCGGCGCACCGGCTGTAGGGACCCCCGCGACCCCCCGGCTACAGCCGGCCGCTGGCCGGCAGCCGCGGCTGCGCGTCCAGCAGCGTGCGCAGCTTCGCGAAGTCCTCCACGCACCGCCCGGTGCCCACCGCGACGCAGTCCAGCGGATCGTCCGCGACCAGCACCGGGATGTCGAGCTCCCGGCTCAACCGCACGTCCAGGCCGCGCAGCAGCGCACCGCCGCCCGTGAGGACGATGCCCCGGTCCATGATGTCGCCGGAGAGCTCGGGCGGGGTCTCGTCGAGGGTCTGGCGCACGGCCATGACGATGGCGTCCACCGGCTCGGTCAGCGCGTGCCGGATCTCGTCGGCCGTCAGCTCCAGCGTCTTGGGCAGGCCGCTGACCTGGTCGCGGCCGCGGATCGTGAAGCGGTCGGGGGGCAGCAGCCCCTGCGTCTCCTCGGGGTCCCCGGAGTCGGCACCGGCGAGGCTCTCGTTCTTCGCCAACTGGCCCGCCATGGAGGCGAGTCCGGCGATCGACCACTTCCCCGTCGGCGCGGCCGAGCCGATGCTCAGCTTGATGTCCTCGGCGGTGCGCTCGCCGATCGCCAGCGCGTACTCCTTCTTCACGTAGGAGATGATCGCCGCGTCCATGGCGTCGCCCGCCGTCCGCACCGACCGCGCGGTGACGATGCCGCCCAGCGAGATGACCGCGACCTCGGTGGTGCCGCCGCCGATGTCGACGACCATGCAGCCGGTCGGCTCGCTGACCGGCAGGCCCGCACCGATCGCCGCCGCCATCGGCTCCTCGACCAGGTGCACCGCTCGCGCCCCGGCCTGGGAGGCGGCCTCGATCACGGCCCGGCGCTCGACGCCCGTGATGCCCGACGGCACGCAGACCACCACGCGCGGCCGGGACAGCATCCGCTTGCCGGCGACCTTCTTGATGAAGTGCCGCAGCATCCGCTCGGCCACCTCGAAGTCGGCTATGACGCCGTCGCGCATCGGGCGGATGGCCACGATGTTCGAGGGGGTGCGGCCGATGGTCTCCTTCGCCTCGGAACCCACCGACAGCACGCTGCCGTCCTCGGCGTTGACGGCGACGACCGAGGGCTCGTTGAGCACCACGCCCCTCCCCCGCACGTACACCAGCGTGTTCGCGGTGCCGAGGTCGATGCCCATGTCCCTGCCGGTGAACGACTTGCTTTGCGCCATAAGTCGCAAGTATTCACCATCACCGAACTTTTATGCGGAGTTGACGACCAGGACCGGACACGGCGAAGGCCCGGCTGCCGTGGCAACCGGGCCCGCGTCCGACGAAGCGTCAGCGATTGTCGTGCTGCGACGGCGCGACCGTCACCTCGACCCGCTGGAACTCCTTGAGCTCGCTGTACCCCGTGGTGGCCATCGCCCGGCGCAGGGCACCGAAGAAGTTCATCGACCCGTCGGGGGTGTGCGAGGGGCCGAGGAGGATCTCCTCGGTGCTCCCCACCGCGCCCAGGTTCATGCGCTTGCCGCGCGGCACGTCCTCGTGGACGGCCTCCATGCCCCAGTGGTGGCCGCGGCCCGGCGCGTCGGTGGCGCGGGCGAGCGGGGAGCCCATCATCACGGCGTCGGCACCGCAGGCGATGGCCTTGGGCAGGTCGCCCGACCAGCCCACGCCGCCGTCGGCGATGACGTGCACATAACGACCACCGGACTCGTCCATGTAGTCCCGGCGGGCGGCGGCCACATCGGCCACGGCGGTCGCCATCGGCACCTGGATGCCCAGCGTGTTACGGGTGGTGTGCGCGGCGCCGCCGCCGAAGCCCACGAGGACGCCGGCCGCGCCGGTGCGCATCAGGTGCAGGGCCGCGGTGTAGGTGGCACAGCCGCCCACGATCACCGGGACGTCGAGCTCGTAGATGAACTGCTTGAGGTTCAGCGGCTCGGCGGCACCGGAGACGTGCTCGGCCGACACCGTCGTACCGCGGATGACGAAGATGTCGACGCCCGCGTCCACGACGGCCTTGGAGAACTGCGCGGTGCGCTGCGGCGACAGCGCGGCGGCGGTCACGACACCCGAGTCGCGGACCTCCTTGATGCGCTGCCCGATCAGCTCCTCCTTGATCGGAGCGGCGTAGATCTCCTGCATGCGCTTGGTCGCGGCGTGCTCGTCCAGCTCCGCGATCTCGGCCAGCAGCGGCTCCGGGTCCTCGTAGCGGGTCCAGAGGCCCTCGAGGTTGAGCACGCCGAGACCGCCCAGCTCACCGATGCGGATGGCCGTCTCGGGCGAGACGACGGAGTCCATCGGGGCGGCCAGGAACGGCAGCTCGAAGCGGTAGGCGTCGATCTGCCAGGCGATCGAGACCTCCTTCGGGTCGCGGGTACGGCGACTCGGGACGACGGCGATGTCGTCGAACGCGTACGCCCGGCGGCCGCGCTTGCCGCGCCCGATCTCGATCTCAGTCACGTTTGTGGCCTTTCCTTCTACGTCTGCCGCACTCCAGTATCACCGACTATCACCGACGCGACGGCACGCGTACGCGCGCAGCCGATGAAGGCATGGTCCCCCGCCCCCACCGGAGCCCGGGGGCGGGGCCCCGGAGGGGCCCAGGAGACGAAGCCCTCGGGGCGGGGTGCAGGGGCGAAGCACCGGCGGGGCCAGGGGAGAGCCCCCGGAAGCGGGAGCCAGGCGCGAAACCCCCGAGGGGCCCAGGGGGCGGAGCCCCCGGAGCGGGGCGCAGGGGGCGCAGCCCCCGCCGGGGTGCAGGGGCGAAGCCCCGCCCTGCCCGCGCGGAGCGCGGTGCGGGTCCGGGGCGCAGCCCCGGGGAAACGGAGAAAGGGCGGGGCAGGGAGAAAATCCCCACCCCGCCCACCCCAGCCTCAGCGCCGGTTGTAGTTCGGCGCCTCGACCGTCATCTGAATGTCGTGCGGGTGGCTCTCCTTGAGCCCCGCCGCCGTGATCCGGACGAACGTCCCCTTGTCCTTGAGCTCCTGCACGTTCGCCGAGCCGACATAGCCCATGGACGCCCGCAGACCGCCCACGAGCTGGTGGGCCACCGAGGCCAGCGGACCGCGGTAGGGCACCTGGCCCTCGATGCCCTCGGGCACCAGCTTGTCCTCGGAAAGGACGTTGTCCTGGAAGTAACGGTCCTTGGAGAAGGAGCGCGCCTGACCGCGCGACTGCATCGCGCCCAGCGACCCCATGCCCCGGTAGGACTTGAACTGCTTGCCGTTGATGAAGACCATCTCGCCCGGCGACTCCTCGCACCCGGCCAGCAGCGAGCCCAGCATCACCGTGTCCGCACCGGCGGCGATCGCCTTCGCGATGTCGCCGGAGTACTGCAGGCCGCCGTCGCCGATGAGCGGGACGCCCGCCGCGTGGCACGCCTGCGCGGCCTCGTAGATGGCCGTGACCTGCGGGACGCCGATGCCGGCGACCACCCGCGTGGTGCAGATCGAGCCCGGGCCGACGCCCACCTTGACGCCGTCCACACCCGCGTCGATCAGCGCCTGCGCACCGTCCCGCGTGGCGACGTTGCCGCCGACGACGTCCACGTCGATGTTGGACTTGATCTTGGCGATCATGTCGAGGATGCCCCGGCTGTGGCCGTGGGCGCTGTCCACGACGAGGAAGTCGGCACCGGCCTCGACCAGGGCCTGGGCCCGCTCGTACGCCTCGGCGCCGACGCCCACCGCGGCACCGACGATGAGCCGGCCGTCCGCGTCCTTGGCCGCGTTCGGGTACTGCTCGGCCTTGACGAAGTCCTTGACCGTGATCAGACCCTTGAGCACCCCCGCCTCGTCCACCAGCGGCAGCTTCTCGATCTTGTGGCGGCGCAGCAGCTCCATGGCGTCCTCGCCGGAGATGCCCACCTTGCCGGTGACCAGCGGCATCGGCGTCATGACCTCGCGCACCGAACGCGCGCGGTCGGTCTCGAAGGCCATGTCGCGGTTGGTGACGATGCCCAGCAGCTTGCCCGCCGGGTCGGTGACCGGCACGCCGCTGATGCGGAAGCGGGCGCAGAGCGCGTCCGCCTCGGCCAGGGTGGCGTCGGGGCGGACGGTGATCGGGTCGGAGACCATGCCCGACTCGGAGCGCTTGACGAGGTCGACCTGGTTGGCCTGGTCCTCGACGGACAGGTTGCGGTGCAGCACGCCCGCGCCGCCCTGCCGGGCCATGGCGATCGCCATCCGCGCCTCGGTGACCTTGTCCATGGCGGCGGACAGCAGCGGGATGTTCACCCGGACGTTGCGCGAGACACGGGAGGAGGTGTCGACCGCGTTCGGCAGTACCTCCGAAGCGCCCGGCAGCAGCAGGACGTCGTCGTAGGTCAGACCGAGCATCGCGAACTTCGCGGGCATTCCGTCGGCGTGGTCAGTCATGACACCTTCCCAAATACTCAAGATCTGCCGGGGCCGTCACCACCGGCGGCGTCCGCCGCGGGCCCCGGAACCCCCTTGCCTCAGCGAGGACTCCCATGCTAACGGCCGACGCGGGTGTCCCATTCCACGACCGGTGAGTCCCGCGTCACTTGGAGGTTCCTACGGAGACGGCGTCCCTCACTGTTCGGCGAGGGCCCTCAGCCGGCTGAGGGCCCGGTGCTGGGCGACCCGTACCGCGCCCGGCGACATCCCCAGCATCTGTCCGGTCTCCTCCGCGGTCAGCCCGACGGCGACCCGGAGCAGCACCAGCTCGCGCTGGTTCTCCGGGAGGTTGGCGAGCAGCTTCTTGGCCCACTCCGCGTCGCTGCTGAGCAGCGCCCGCTCCTCGGGGCCGAGCGAGTCGTCGGGCTGCTCCGGCATCTCGTCGGAGGGCACGGCGGTGCTGCCCGGGTGCCGCATGGCGGCCCGCTGGAGATCGGCGACCTTGTGCGCGGCGATGGCCACGACGAACGCCTCGAAGGGCCGCCCGGTGTCCCGGTAGCGGGGCAGCGCGCAGAGCACGGCCAGGCAGACCTCCTGGGCGAGGTCGTCCACGAAGTGCCGCGCGTCGCCCGGCAGTCGCGACAGCCGGGTGCGGCAGTAGCGCAGGGCCAGCGGGTGGACCAGGGCGAGAAGATCGTGGGTGGCGCCCCGGTCGCCCTCGACGGCGCGGGCGACGAGAGCGCCGATCTCCCCGGGTCCGGCGGCCACGGGGTGCCCCGGTGTCTCGTCGTCACGCATCGGTCCATGTGCCTCGGCGTCCGACGATCCACGGCACCGCCTTCATAGTTGTGCGTCGAACCGTTACGCGTCGGTGTCCTCGCACTCACGTCTCGCGTCGCCCCCTTCCGGGTATACCCGCCCCGCGCCCACGACTCCACCGAATAGCTTGTGCCCGTGCCGTGCGACGCGAAGCCGTACGACGACGAGCGGTGCCTGTCCGTCATGAGGTCTCTTCTGGCCGAGCGAGAAGGGTCGGCCTCTGCCGGGGAGGAGTCACACCTCAAGGATGCGGCATCCGTCGGGGTTTCGGCGCCAGACGTCGGCGCGGCGGGGTCGCGGTGCGCATGACCCTCCCCCGCGCCGGAGGGGCGCAGGGGGACTGCCCGAGTCGCCGCGTACCGCTATCGCACCGCACCGCACCACGCTCCGGGCCGCTAGCGGACCAGGCCCCAGCGGAAGCCGAGCGCCACCGCGTGCGCGCGGTCGGAGGCGCCCAGCTTCTTGAAGAGCCGCCGGGCGTGGGTCTTGACCGTGTCCTCGGAGAGGAAGAGCTCGCGGCCGATCTCGGCGTTGGACCGCCCGTGGCTCATGCCCTCCAGGACCTGGATCTCCCGCGCGGTGAGCGTGGGGGCGGCGCCCATCTCGGCCGAGCGCAGCCGGCGCGGGGCGAGCCGCCAGGTCGGGTCGGCCAGCGCCTGGGTCACGGTGGCCCGCAGCTCGGCGCGCGAGGCGTCCTTGTGCAGATAGCCGCGCGCCCCGGCGGCCACCGCGAGCGCGACGCCGTCCAGGTCCTCCGCCACCGTGAGCATGATGATGCGGGCCCCTGGGTCGGCGGACAGCAGCCGGCGGACGGTCTCGACGCCGCCCAGGCCGGGCATGCGGACGTCCATGAGAATGAGATCCGAGCGATCGGCACCCCAGCGGCGGAGGACTTCCTCGCCGTTGGCCGCCGTCGTCACGCGCTCGACGCCGGGCACGGTCGCCACCGCACGACGGAGCGCCTCTCGGGCAAGCGGGGAGTCGTCGCAGACGAGGACGGATGTCATGGCCGCCCTCCGCAGCTGATGCGCGTCACCTTGAGCCTCCAGGCTGGTACTGGTCGTCACCTGTGCGATGGGCGAGACACCTGCTCGGGCAGACCGCCGCGGACCGTCCCGGACACCTGACCGCACGCGCTCGCCAACCGCCTCCGGCACTCTCAACGACGGTCACCCGAAAGAGTTACGGGCTCGGTCGGCCCTGTTCGGCACTCTACGTGAGGGCGCGGACACGGAGCAGGGCGCACGGGGGGCGCTCGTCAGATCGTTCGAGTCGTGCCCCATTTGCCCGCTTGGAGTCGTTTTTCTTCCCATTCAGTGGCAAGTGTGACTAGATTCGCAATGAGTCATATTTTCATCTGCTCAGTTCGCATCGATGCACATCGAGGGGACGACAAGCAATGGCAGATTTCTCCCGGCTCCCCGGCCCCAACGCCGACCTGTGGGACTGGCAGCTGCTCGCCGCCTGCCGCGGGGTCGACAGTTCGCTCTTCTTCCACCCCGAGGGCGAGCGCGGCGCGGCCCGCAGCGCCCGCGAGACCTCGGCGAAGGAAGTGTGCATGCGCTGCCCGGTCCGCGCGGAGTGCGCGGCGCACGCGCTGGCGGTACGGGAGCCGTACGGCGTGTGGGGCGGCCTCACCGAGGACGAGCGCGAGGAACTGATGGGCCGCGCCCGGCACCGCTCCATCACGGCCTCGGGCAGCCCGATGAGCGCCTAGCCGCCGCAGCGCCCCGTTCAGCGACGCGCGGCGGCCGTCAGGTGGTCCAGCATCCGCGCGACGGCGGGCACACGTGCCAGGTCCGGCAGGGTGAGCGCCACGATCTCGCGCTGCACCACGGGCTCGACCGGAACGGTCCGGGACCCCTTGTGCCGGACGGACTCCACCGCCAGCTCCGCATCACCGGCACCCCGCCTCCGCTCCCTAACAACCTCCGGCGCCCCCACTCTACCTCCCCCCCCCCCCGGACGCCCCCCCCCGCCGCTCCGCCCCCCCTGCGACCGAAATCCCCACCCCCCCCCCACCCGACCCCACCCCCGCTCCCCCTCGCCTGCCACCCCGCCGCCCCCACGCCCGGGCTCGCCCGCGCGCCCCCGCCCGCTCCGGGCTCACCACGTAGACCGCCCCCCGCCCCGACCCGCCAATGCTCGCCCCTCCCCACGCCGCTCCCGCCCGCCCCCGCCGACCTCCCGACGCGCCGCGCAGTGGCCCGGGGGTCCCGGCCGGCCCGCCCTGTCCGCCCTAGCGCCCCGGACTCCCCCACACCCCACCCCCCCGCCCCCCCCCCCCCCCCCACCCCACCCCCCCCCGCCCCCTCCCTCCCCTTCTCTTCCTCCCCAGAACGTGGGCACTCACTCTCCCTCGAACCCCCAGACCGCCCCCACCAGACGCCACCGGAACCCGAAACGACCCGCGAAGCCTCCCAGCCGACGCGACCGCCCCACCCCCCTGACCGCCCAGCCCGCCCCCCGAACAGGAGCGCCGCCCAGACGCGCGCCACACGGAACGCGGCCGGCCCCCCGCGGCCCCCGAACCCCCCGACGACCCCCCCCCCCCCCGGGAAGCGCCCCCCCCCCCCCCCCGCGCCCCGCCCGCGCCGGCCCCCCCCCCCGAACCCGACCCCCCCGCCCCGAGAACCCGCCCCACGGACCCCGAACCCCCCGAAGACGACGAACCCCCCCGAACCCCCACCCCCGCGCCGATCGTCCCCCCGCCCGCCGAACCCCCCCCGCCCCGCCCGACCCGCGCCGCCCCGCTCCCCCCCCCCCACCCCCGCACCGAAGCTCCCCCCCGAACGACCCACGCGCCGCCTCCCCCCCCCCACCCGCCGCCCCCCCACGCCCGCCCCGAACCCCCGGCCCACGGCCACCCCCTGCCGCCCCAGTCGACCCCCCCCCCCGAACCGACGCGACCGAATCGCTCCCGACGACGCCCCGCGCGCCCGCCCCGACGACCCCACGACCGCAACCCCGGCCCCCGACCCCCCACCACGGGAATCCCCCCGCCCCCCCCCGCCCCCCGGCCCAGAACCCCCGACGAACCCGACCCCCCCCCGCCCCCCCCGCCGAAACGCCCCGCCCCGCCCCCCTCCCACCCCCGAACCCCCAGCGACCGACACGCCCCCCCCCCCCGAACACCCGAAAAAGACCCGAACCCCCCCTCGCCCCACCGGAACCCGCCCTCCCGCGCCAAGACACACACCTCGCGCCCCGGCCGCCCCGAATTCCGGAGCCGAGAAGAAGCCGAAACGAACCGCCCCCCTCCGGCCGAACCACCCCGCCCCCCCGCCCCCCCCCCCCCGCCCTCGAAGACGTCTACCCTTTTACGACGGACCACGCCCCCCCCCCCCCCCCGCCGGAACTCCCCCCCCCCCCGCCGAAGCCGCCCCCCCGGGCCGCTCCCGGACCCCCCCCACCCCCCCACGACCCGCCGCGCCACCCCACCCCCCCCCCCCCCCCCGCGACCCGCGCCCCCCTCCGCCCCCCCGCGCCCAAGAACACCCCCCGGCCCCGTCCGACCGAAGACACGGCGGCCCCGACCCCGACCCCCCGGCGATCCCGACGCCTCCCACGGGCCCCCCACACCGGGACCCCCGCCACCCCGACGCGCCGCTTCCGGGCCCCGCCCCCCGCCCCCGCCCCGAACCGCGCCCCCCCTCCGACCCACCCCGCGCCCCCACCCCCGAGAACCCCCGAACCGGGGAACCCCCCCCCCCGCCCCCGAACCCGCCCCCGGAGACCCGACCCCGCCCCCCCCTTCGCCCCCCCGACGCCCGCCCCTAAGCCCGCCCGACCGCCCGGAACCCCCCCCCCCCCGACCCCCACCCCCCCCGACCGCCCCCCCCGAACCCCCAGAACCTCCCCGACCCCCGACCCCCGGCACCCCCCCCCCCCCAGCCCCGACCCGCCCCGCCCCCGACCGGGCGCCCCGCCCCGACGAACCCCCCGCCGCCGAGACCGACACCCGCCCCGCTGCCGCCCGAAGCCCCCGCCCGCGCCCCCCCGGGCCCCGCCCCCCACCCCCGCGAAGACGCCGCACCCACGCCCGAAGCCCCCCCCCGGAAACTGTTGTCCCGCCCCCCCCCCCCCGACCCCCCTCCGACCGAACCACCCCCCCCCCCCGAACCCGGGAACTCGTACCCCGCCCCCCCGAAATCCGGCGAATCGAACCACGCCCGCCCCCCACCGCCGCCACTCCCCCCCCGCGACCCCCCGCCGCCGACCCCGGCCCGACCCCCCCGCCGCGCGCCCCCCCCCCCCCCGCCCCCCGAACACCCCGCGCCGCCCCCCCCCGCCCCCCCCCGGCGGCGCCCACCCCACGAAGACGCCCCCGGCCCCCCGACGAACCCCCCGGACCTCCCGCCGACCCGCCCCTCCCCCCCCCCCGGCCCCCGTCCCCCCCCCCTGCCCCCGCCGCACCCCGGGAACCGCGACCGCCCCCGACCCCCCCCATCCCATCCCCCCCCGAAACTGCGCCGAAAAGACGGCCGGGTAGTCGTCCGTCGCGAAGTCGATCCGGGGGGTGAACCCGGCGTTCTCGCAGACCTCCACCAGGTGCCGGCGGCAGCGCGGGCAGCCCGCGATCCAGGGCTCGTCGGCGAACTCCCCGATCGCCACCCGCTCCGCGTCCGCCAGCGGGTGCCCCTCGGGCACGACGCCCACCAGCCGGTCGGTCAGCAGCGGTCGCACCACCAGGTCGTCCCACTCGGCGGCCTGCTCCCCGCCGCGCACCTCGGGGTAGCGGAAGGCCAGCGCCGATGTCGACGTCGCCGGCGCGCAGCATGCCGACCGCGCGCGGGGGTTCGGCCTCGACGAGGGAGACCAGGGTGCCGGGGTGGGCGGCCCGCATCTCGGCGAGGGCCGTGGGCACCAGCGTGGAGGAACCGCTGGAGAACGACACCAGCCGCACCCGGCCCGCGCGCAGCCCGGCGATGGCGGCGATCTCCTCCTCGGCGGCGGTGAGCCCGGCGAGGATCCCGGCGGCGTGCCGGACGAGGGCCTGGCCGGCCTCGGTGAGGCGCATCTCGCGGCCGGTGCGGATCAGCAGCGGGGTCCCGGCGGACTGCTCCAGGGCCTTCATCTGCTGGCTGACCGCGGGCTGGGTGCAGCCCAGTTCACGGGCGGCCGCCGAGAACGAACCGGTGCCGGCGACCGCGCGCAGCACCCTCAGATGACGAGCCTCGATCATTCTTCGAGCATAAGCCCCCCTTGGGGGCACCGGAAGCAAAGTCCTCGACGCTTTGAGCCATGGCCGCCTACCCTCGTGCGATGCACGTCCTCTCCGTGAACCTCGGCCGGGCAACGACGGCCGCCGACCGCTCCGCCCCCGACTCCGCCTTCGCCGCCGGGCTGGGCTCGGGCATCGACAAGCGTCCCGTGCCGGGCCCCGTCGCCGTGGCCGCCCCGGGCCCCAAGGGGGTGGCCGGCAGCGGCCTGGCCGGGGACGCGATCGTCTCGCTCCGGCACCACGGCGGCGACGACCAGGCGGTCTACGCCTTCGCCCGCGAGGACCTCGACGACTGGGAGCGGGCGCTCGGGCGGACGCTGCCGGACGGCTCGTTCGGCGAGAACCTCACCACCGCCGGGGTGGATGTCTCCGGGGCGCGGATCGGGGAGCGCTGGCGGGTGGGCGAGCGGCTGCTGCTGGAGGTGACCTCGCCGCGGATCCCGTGCCGGACGTTCGCCCACGTGGCTGGGCGAGAACGGCTGGGTGTGCGCCGGTTCACCGAGGCCGCCGCCCCGGGCGCGTACCTGCGGGTGCTGGAGCCCGGGGAAGTCCGTGCGGGTGATCCGATCGCCGTCGTCCACCGGCCCGCGCACGAGGTGTCGGTCTCCTTCGCCTTCCGCGCCCGGACGACGGAACGCGCGCTGCTGCCCCGCGTTCTGGCCGCGGGCGACGCTCTGCACCCCGAACTCCTGCGCAAGGCCGAGGAGTCGGCGCGCTCGGCCGAGTCCCGCCCGGGCAGCGGGTGAGGGCCGCCGGGCACCACTGGGTCCGGCCCGCGGCGAAGCTGCTGCGGGGGTGCTGTGACCCCCGGGAAACTCAGTAACGTTCCCCCATGACGACTGCACTGATCACGGGGAGCGACGGCCGGCATCGGCGCGGCCTTCGCGCGCCGGCTCGCCTCCGAAGGTCACAACCTGGTCCTCGTGGCCCGCGACGAGAAGCGGCTGCACGAGCAGGCGACCGAGCTGCACGACCGGCACCGGGTGGAGGCCGAGGTG
>NZ_BAAAXZ010000047.1:0-20614 GCF_039535865.1 Streptomyces thioluteus | reverse complement strand
CGGCGCGAGGACGTGCTGCGGGCCGCGACGGCCTGCCCGGTGCAGGCCATCCTCGTCGGCGAACCGGCCGGTGCCGACTGATCCGCACCAGGAGTCCGCATGTCCTCGGAAACCCTCTTCCGCCGGATCACCGACCCCGCCAACCGCGCGATCCGTACCCGCTCTACGCCGAGCTGCGCGAGCACGGGGTGGCACGGCAGGAGGACGGCCGGTACCTGGTGGGCACCTACCACGAGATCAACGCGCTGCTGCACGATCCGCGGATCAGCTCGGACCTCCGCAAACGCGCCGTACCCGACCCGGAGTTCCGGCTGCCCGAGGGGCTTCCGCCGTCCTTCATCGGGACCGACGACCCCGAGCACGACCGGCTCCGCCGCCTGGCCATGCGCCAGTTCGGCCCGCCCCACTCCCCCGGCCGCATCGACGCCCTCCGCGACGACATGACCCGCATCGCGGAAGAGCTCGCCGACGGCTCGTGGGAAAGGAAACACCTCGATCTCGTCGAGGACTTCGCGTTCCCCCTCCCCATCACCGTCATCTGCGACCTCTCTTCGGCGTGCCGGAGGAGGACCGCCACCAGATGCACGTCTGGGCGGACACGGTCATCGCGAACCTGGACTTCGCCCCGGGAGGACCCGGCTCGCGCCGCCTCGCCGCGCAGGAGGCGCGCAGGGCCATGGGCGCGTACCTGGGCGGACTCGCCGCGAACGGCGCGGGAACCCGGGCGACGACATGCTCTCGGGCCTCGTCCACGACGACGGCCCGGACGGCCGCCTCACCGACCTGGAACTGATGGTCACCACGGTCCTGCTGCTCATCGCCGGACACGAGACCACCGTCAACCTCATCACCAACGGCATGCTCACCCTCCTCCGGCACCCCGAGGGAGCTGGAGCTCCTGCGCGCCCGCCCGGAACTGATGCCCGCCGCCGTGGAGGAACTGCTGCGCTACGAGCCCCCGGGGCAGATGCTGCCCAGCGCACCCCGCTCGCCGACGTCGAGGTCGGCGGCGTCACCGTCCCCGAGGGCGCGCCCCTGATCCTCGTCCTCGCCTCCGGCAACCGCGACCCCCTGCGCTTCCAGGAGCCCGACCGCTTCGACCCCACCCGCGAGGACAACGTCCACTTCGGCTTCGGCAGCGGCGTCCACAGCTGCTTCGGGCGCCGCTCGCCCGCATGGAGACCCGGATCGCGCTGGACACGCTGCTGCGCCGCCTCGACCGTCCCCGCCTGCTGGAGGACCCGCCCCCGTACCGCACAGCCCGGTCCTGCGCGGCCCCCCGCCACCTGCCGCTCGCACAGGGTTAGCGCCCGGGGTCAGCGCCGCGGGGCCGGCCTCCACCCCTCCTTCTCGTCCCAGCGCCGGACGACCTGGCGGGCACGCCCGCGACCACCGCGTGGTCCGGCACCTCCCCCCGCACGACCGCCCGGCCGCACCACCACGTTGCGTCCCAGCCGCGCCCCGGGCAGGATCACCGCCCCGGCGCCCAGCCAGCTGCCGGAGCCGATCGAGACGGGCGAACTGCGCGGCCACTGGCGGCCTATGGGCTGGTGCGGGTCCTCGTACGAATGGTTGTCGCTGGTGATGTAGACGTAGGGGCCGCAGAAGACGTCGTCGCCGATGGTGACCTCGCGCGTGGCGATCACATGGCTGCCGCGGCCGAGGACGACGCCGTTGCCCAGCCTCAGCACGGCGTCGGGCCCGAGGTCGTGCCCGGGCATCATTCCCGCCGTGAGCGTGACCTGCTCGCCGATGATGCAGTGCTCGCCGAGCTCGATCCACCGCTCCCCGAACACCGTGCCCAGCGGGAAGGCGAGGCGCGTGTGCGCGCCGATCCGGCCGAAGCGGTACGGTCCGGGCCGCTCCGCGGTCACCGAACCGGCGCCCTGGACCCACCGCCAGCCGCGGTGGACGGCGCGCGAGACGGCACGGCGCCGCCAGGCCGCGAGGGCCCCGACGGCGCCGGACGGGAACGTGTTTCGGTACTTCGGCACCCCGCTCACCGTAATCCGCCCTGCCGGGGGCGCCCCGGGCCGGGTCCTGTGATCTTGGCCCCAGGACCGCTCCGGGCGCCGTGGCTCCGCCCCCGGGACGGGGTGGGGGCCGGGTCCCGGGGCGGAGGTGCGGGCGGCGGGTCAACCGGCCCGGACCCGCCTGCGGCGACGGATCAGGACGGCTCCGCCGGCCAGGGCCAGCGCGGCGCCCGACGACCCGCCCACGAGCAGCGGTGCCGGAGACTGCGACGCCCCCTTCCCGGCGTCCGGCCGGTAGCCGCTGGAGTACCCCTTCGTGTCGTAGTCCGAGCCCGGCTGCTTGTCGGCGTAACGGGCCTTGACCAGCTTCTGGTAGTCCGCGAGGGACGCCGACGACTGACCGCCGAGGCCTTGCCGCGCCGCGTCGTTGAGCGGCTCGACGGTGGTCAGTCTGAGCTGGTAGTAGCCGTGGATCTGCGGCTCGGTGAACACCGTCGTCGTCGCGTCGGCCTTGCCCGCGAAGCCGGCGTCGGTGTCGCCCTCGCGGACGGCGGCCAGGTGCCAGCCGGTCGTGCCGGTCGGGGCGAGCATGACGGTGGCGGTGCGCCCGCCGGTGACGCTCACCCCGGCCACCGCGTAACCGAGCCTGACCGCCTGGGTGAGGATGGGCTGTGCCGTCCCGGCGGCGAACTCCGGCGTGATCTCGTTCAGCGCCAGGGGGTCCTTGATGGTGAACGAGGGCAGGCCGTCGCACGGGTCGGCCTTGGCGGGGAGCGTCACCGTGCCCTTCGTCGAGCCGTCGGGCACCGGCGCGCTCAGGAAGCGGCAGATCGCCTCGCGGGTGGCGGTCGCCTTCAGGGTGTCGAGGGCGGCCTGGAGATTCGGCAGGTCGACCGGGGCCTTGGCCGCGAGGGCCGGGCCGGCCGCCGGGAGCAGCGCGGACGCGCCGAGGGCCAGAGTGACGGTCAGGCGGGAGAAACGAGCGGCCCGCCGCGTGGTGGATGTTCTGTGGTCGCGCATGTCGCCTGCCTCAACCGGAGATGCCGATGCGGGAATGGGTCCACTTGAACGAGCTGTTGCTCACGTAGTCGTTGTAGTTCCACCACGTGTACGTGTTGGTGTCCGGCCACGGGTCGCCCACGGCGATGGTGTTGTCCGACGTGTCGTAGCCGTAGATCACGTTCATGTGGCCGCCGCCGGAGCTCCAGCCGATGCGCGCCCCGAGGGGCCGGGCGGCGTCGACGTCCGAGTGCACCTCGGCGAAGGTCGCCGCGCGGGACAGGCCCGTACCGGTGTGGCTCATGCCGAGGTCGCCCCAGGCATAGGCCATGTCCTGGAGAGTGGCGGGCTGGTTGTTGCAGCTCAGATACGGGTCGTGCTTGGCGGCCCGGTTGCAGAAGTCGGTCTGCGTGGTGCCGTAGCCCTGGTACGTGGCGATGGTCACCCCGGAGGCGTCCCAGCACCACTGCGTCTTCTCCTGCTTGGACATGGTGATGTCGTCGTAGGCGCCGTCCGCCTGCGCCGTTCCGGCGGCCGCCGTGAGGGCCCCGGAAACAGCCAGTGTCAGGGCCGATACGGTCGTCACGAACTGGAATCTGCCCATGGTCCTGCCTTCCCTTGACGGGGGCGAAGAGCGGGTGTCCGGATCATCCGGTCATCCGCGATGGACAGTGGTATGACACCGCAATGCCTGTCCGGCATATACAGATCTTGCAGGAATTGACCCGTACGGCGCCATGGTCCTACTAATACCCTTTCACGGAACGCCAGTTGCACGACACTGCCGGCGTTTTCCCCGGTGCTGCCGGGACGTTGACCGAAGGATGGGGCGGTCGCCTACCGCTGTGGCGCTCAGGTGCCGTCGGGCCCACGGCGGACGGCGCCGAGGACATGGTCTCCGGCCTGGGCGGCGGAGGCGGCGAGGTCACGGACCATGACGAGCAGCGGGTCGGTGCTCCGCCGGAACCTGTCCGCGTAGGAGACGCCGGTGGCCCGCAGTTCCCTGCCGACCGACGCCTTGGCGTCGTCGCGGCGCAGAGCGTAGTCGCCGGACAGGACGGACCGGTATCCGGCACCCCGGGACCACCGGTCGAGCTCCGCGACGCGGACGACCGCCAGGGGATGCGAACGGGGCCGGCTGATCAGATACTTGACGACGCTGTCGCGAAGGTCCTCGCCACGCTCGAACTCGGCGCCCTGGCGCAGGAATTCGCCGATGTCCATGTCCTCCAGGTGCGCGCCGCCCGCCAGCTTCATCAGGGCCCGCAGGCAGGGGTCGCGGTCCTGCACCACGAGCAACCCGGCCCGGTCGCAGGAGAGTTCCGAGGTGCGCATCCACTCGTCCAGCGCCACCTGTACGGCCTGAAGACCTATGCCGCCCAGCGGTACGGACGACAGCATGCGGCCCGCGCCGGCGAGATAGTGGGCGATCGTCCGGTAGACCGCGTGCCCGCTCATGGCGTGGCCCAGCTCGTGGCCGATGACGAAGCGCAGCTCCTCGGCGTCCATGAGTTCCAGCAGGCCGCTGGTGAGCACGACGAAGGGCCGGTCCATGCCGATCGTGCAGGCGTTGACCTCCCGGTCCAGGCGGACGAACAGCTCGGGGGGCCGGTCGAGGTCCAGCACCCGGGACGCCTCGCGCATGGCCCGGTGGATCCGGCGGAACTGCCGGTCACCGGTGCGAACCGCCTCCCCCAAGGTCTCCATGCGCACGGCCCGTTCGGGGAAGGCGCCCTGGAACTTCTTCACGAAGACGTCCAGTCCGCGCAGCTTGCGGAGGGCGACCAGTGCGGCGCGGTCGGCCGGGTGCTCGTAGGCGCGCGAGGAGATGCCGGGGAAGCGCGTACGGGCCGTCGTCCGCGCCCACGTCGGCGCGCCGCTCGGTTCCCTCGCCGTCGGCCTTCATGCGCCATCCCCTTCGTCCGAGAGCAGCCCTCGTACGACGAGACTAGGGTGCAACTCGCCAATATTGGAAAAGAGTTCGTCACGGAAGAGTGCGTGCCGGGTCAAGCCCGGCGGGAGGTGAGAACTCCGTTGCGACGCTCCTCCCCTAGGCAGGGAGCTCATCATGGGGGACAGCAGCACGCACCCGGGGGACGCCGCCGTCGTCGCCGAGGCACTGACCGACGCGGCGGAACACCTGGACTTCGTCCGGCGGTTGATCGAGGAACTCCGGCCGGCCCCCGAGCGCGCGGCGGCGGTGGGCGCGGCCCTGGACCAGGTGCGCCGGAGGCTGGCGGACGACCGCCTGCACCTGGCCGTCATCGGCGAGTTCTCCAGCGGCAAGAGCACCTTCATCAACGGCCTGCTGCGGATGCCGCTCCTGCCGACGGACGTGCTGCCCACCACCGCCGCCCCCGTCGTCATCGAGTACGGTCCGGAGCTGCTGTTCCGGGTCCGGCTGGCCGACAACGACCGCCGGCACACGGTGCGGTCCGACGGCGGCGGCACCAAGGCCCTCCCCGAGGACCGCGAGCAGCTGGCCTCCGCACTGCGTGCGCGGTGCCCGGGCTGCGACGCACCCGGCGAACTCCTGCCGCTGCTGGCGATGTTGACCGCGGATCCCCGGGTCGCTCCCCTCGTGTCGGAGCTGCGGGTCGAGGTCCCGGCCGACGCGCTCGCCGACGGGCTGGTCGTCCTGGACACCCCCGGCGCCAACGGGCATTCCGAACACGAGGTGATCGCACGCCGGGTGATGGCCGAGAGCGCCGACAGCGCGGTGGTCCTGACCTCGGCGCTGGCCCCCGTACCCCTGTCCCTGGCCGCCTTCCTGGAGGACGCCCTCGACCGCGCGATGCTGACGCGCTGTACGTTCCTGGCCACCTACGCCGACCGAATACCCGCCGCCGCGCAGCCGGACGTCCTCCGGGCGATCCGCACCCGGCTGCGCGCCCGCCTCGCGCTTCCCGAGGCGGCGGTGGAAGCGGTCTCCGCCGATGCGGTGGTCCGCGGGGCGGCGGGCGAGCCGCTCTCCTCCGAGCAGGCCGCATGGGTGGAGCGCTTCGCGGTGACCGAGTCCCGGCTGCGCGACGCCCTGGTGCGGCAGCGCGCGGTCGCGGTGGGCGACAGCACGCTCAGGCTGATGGACCGGGCGATGCGGCTGGTCCGCGAGGAGACCGACGCGCGCCGGAGGGAGCTGGAGGCGGAGGAAGCAGCCCTCGCGGCGGCGCGCATCCCGGACCTCGCGGGCTTTCTGGAACCGTACCGGGGCCGGGGCCTGCGGCGGCTCACATGGGCGGACGGCCGGGTCCGCGCCGGGCTCGTCCGCGAGTGCGAGGCGGCGTCGGCACGCACCGCGGAGGACTGCGCCGGGCTGGTCGAGTCGGCGGCATCGGTCGCGGTCCTGCGAAGCATCGTCGAGGACGGCGTCACCACCCGGCTGCGGGACGGGCTCCGGGAGTGGAGCGAGGCCCAACAGCGCTTCGCACACGACCGGTTCGGCCAGTGGACGGCCGCCGGGAGGTGGGAGGTGGCGGCGGCCTTCCGGAAGGAGTACGCACGGCTCGGCGAAGCACTGGGCCGGCCGCCGGAAGCGCGCGAGCCCGCGCCCCCGGCCGACGAGCCGGCGGGCGACGAGTCCGCCCGGCTGTCCCCCGTGGTGGCGGCGGCACGGCTGGCGCTGAGCGAGGACCGGTGGGGCCGCTTCGGCGGATGGGCGGTGGGCACCGTGGTGGGAGCAGTCGTGGGCGGCCCCGTCGGGGCGGGCGTGGGAGCGTTGATCGGCCAGGCCCTGGGCGGCAAGCGGCTCGCACACGTGAAGTCCGAGCTCGGCCCGCGCATCCGCGAAACGGTCCGGGCCGCCTTCGAAGCGATGCGCGCCGACCTCGAACGGTCGGCGCGCCACCGACGGCAGGCCGCCGAGACCGCCTTCACCGCCTACCTGGACGCCTACCGGACGAGTTACCAGGAAGTGATCACCGGCATAGCCGCCCGACAGCACGAGCGGCACGCCGAACTGGAACACCGACGCGCGGCGCTGGCGGAGGTCTCCGCCGAGGCGGACCGGCGCCGCTCCGTCATCGAGAGCCGGCGGGCGCTGCTCGCCGGACTGTAAGCCACCGGACCGCGCGTCATCGTTGCCGACGCTCGCTTATGGACCCCACGGGATGCCCCATGACCGACTTCGAGAAGAAACCCGCACCGCCCCTGGAGGGGTGGCTCGCCGAGGCGGTAGCGCTGGCGCGAGAACACGGACTGCACGACGTTCTCGCCGAGTTGACCGACATTTCCGGCCAACTCGGGCGTCCTGTCTACCGAATCACCGTAGCCGGGGAGGCGATGAGCGGTACGTCCGCACTCATCGGAAGGCTCGCCGGCCCGCCGACGGGCCGGAACTCTCCGCTCGGGGACGGCACGGAGCTCGTCGAGGCACCGGCGCTCAACCAGGACCCGGAAGCGGACGAGTCGACGCGCCGCCTCGCGCATCACGGCGACGCCCTGGTCATGACGACCAAGGCGATCGCCCCCTTCGGCCTCACCGAGGCGGACTTCGTGGCCGGGGCCTTCGGCCGTGGCCATCTGCGCCGGATCGCCCTGGTGCTCACCCAGGAGGGCCAACTCCCCGAGGACCGGCGCGCATCCGTCATGGAGCACATACGGGCCCGGGCGGCCCGGCTGGACCCCGGAATCGCCGTCTTCGGCGACCGGGACGGGCTGGACGCCCTGCGCTCGCACCTCCGGTCCTGGGCCGAAGCGGAGGACCGGATCGCGCTGCGCCGACAGCAGATCACGGCCCAACTGGCCGACGTGTGCGAGCGGATGGCCGAGACCGGCCGCGAGGAGGAGGCGGCCGCACGGCGTGCCGCCGAGGAGGCCGGGCGCGACGCCGACCGGGCCGACACCGAGCGCGCCGGCCTCCGCGCGCACATCGACCGGCGGCGCACCGAGGCCGTCACCGAACTGCGCGAACGGCTGGAGCGCGAACGCGCCGGCCTTCTGGAGGAGTTGCGCCGTTCGCTGGAGGAGTCGCCGAACGCCAAGCACTGGTGGGACACCTCGCTCTCCTACGAGCTCCACAAGGGACTCCAGGGCGTGGCCGCGCGGCAGGCCGAGTGGTTCCGCCACCGGGTGGAGGCCGAGGCCCTCTGGCTCACCGAACGGCTCTCCGCTCTCGACACCGGGGAAGGCCCGGTCACCGTGCCGACCGACCGGGACCCGGACGCCCTCCTGGAAATCGACGAGCCGGTGCGCCAGCGGCTGCACCTGGAGGACCTCGGCGGCAAGAAGCTGCTGTACCGGCTCGGGCCCGTCGGGGCCGCCCTGGTCACGGCGGTCGCGCTGCCCGGAATGGCCGTACCGATCGTGCTTTTCGGCAGCGCGGCGGGACTGGTGGCCGGCGACGCGCGCTTCCACCGGCTGGCCGAGCGGCAACGGTCCACGGTGCGCGAGGCGTTGACGCGGATCGTGCGGCAGGCGGTGGAGGAGTTCGCCGACACCGCGGCGCGGCACGTGCGGTCGGTCTACCACGACCTCGCCGAGCACTCCCTGACGCCCCGTCACGACGAGGACGCGGACTCCGCGCCCGAAGGCCCCTCGCTGGCCGTCTCCGCGGCCGCCCTGCGCGCCCGGCTGCCGGCCGGGGCCGAAGCCACCGGACCGAACCACGACTGAAAGGCGAGCGATGGACGACTACGGGGTCTTCGAGGAACGCCGCAAGGCCCTTCTCGAACTCATCGGCAGGCTGCGGCCGGTGCTGGAGGCGATCAACGTCGAGGCCAACACCGACAGGCTGCGCATCATCCAGGAACGCGTGGAGTCCGACACGTTCAAGGTCATGGTCGTGGGCGAGTTCAAGCGCGGCAAGAGCACGGTGATCAACGCGCTGCTCGGCGCGGAGGTGCTGCCGGCGGACTTCCTGCCCTGCACCGCGATCGTCAACGAGGTGAAATGGGGCGCGGAGCGACGGGCCAGGCTCCACCTCATGCCCGCGGCGGGGCAGGGCCCCACGGGGCACGCGATCGACATCCCCGTCGAGAAACTTGCCGAGCACGTGACCATCAAGGACGGGGACGACGGGAAGCCACGGCCCAATCCGTACGAACGGGCGGAAGTCTTCTGGCCGTTGCCGCTGTGCGAGAACCGCGTCGAGATCATCGACTCGCCGGGCCTGAACGAGGCCTCCGAACGCGAGCTGATCACCCTGGGCTACCTGGACCGGGCGGACGCCCTGATCGTCGTGCTGCTGACCAACGTCCCGCTGTCACTGAGCGAGCAGAACTTTCTCGACGTCGATGTCGCCGCCCGCGGGTACGAGGACACCTTCTTCCTGTTCACCCGGTTCGACGACGTGCCCCCGAACCGGCGCGACGCCACCGTCCGGGGAGTCCGCAACCGTCTGGCTCCCTACGGCCCCCGCGACGACCGGGTCCACTTCGTCAACGCCAGGGGCGCGCTGGAGGGCCGCGTGCGCGGCTCCCGGGCGGAGCTGGAGGCGTCCGGCTTCCTGCCGTTCGAAAAGGCCCTGGAGCGCTTCCTGGTACACGACCGGGGACGGGCCAAGGTGCTGGTCCCGGTCCTGCGCCTGAAGACGGTGGTGACCGAGGCCCGGCGCGACATCGATCTCCAGCAGGGGATGCTGCGGCGGACCGCGGCCGAGCTGCGCCGCGCATACGAGCTCCAGCAGGTGCCGCTGCAGCAGGTGGAACGCCGGAGGGACGCGATCCTCGGCCGGGTCGACGCGCACCTGCGCGACGTCGTCGACGAAGTCGGCGCGATGGCTCGGCGGTTCTACCGGGGGATGGCGAACGACGTCGAGGAGTGGGTCCTCGAACTGCCCCTGGAGAACCGGCTGAAGGGCTTCAACCCCTTCACCCAGGCGGAGCGGGCGCAGGCGCTCCAGGACGAGCTGTCCGAGAAGCTGAAGGGCAAGGTCAAGGAGACGTCGGCCGCGTGGCAGGCGGAGGAGCTCCAGGCGTTCCTGGAAGAGCGGGTGGCGGCGCTGGAGACGGAGATCGAGACGGATCTCACCGAGCTCGTCGAGCGGATCGACGCGATCCGCTACGACCTCGCGGCCGTACCCCGGCGGGAGGATTCCGGCGAGGTGGCCGGCGGCGTCGAGCGGTTCGTCGCGGCGGGGCTCGGCACGGTCCTCGGCGGCCCCGGCATGGGCCTCGCGGGCGCCAACTTCGGCTTCAAGGGCGTGGCGAAGGCGGTGCTCCCGACCGTGGCGGTGACCGTCGCCGCCGCGGCCCTCGGCCTCGCCGCGTTCCCCTTCTTCCTGGCCGTCCTCGCGGCCAACCTGTTCAGCACCGCCTTGGTGAAGTCCGGGGTCGAGAAGGCGCTCAAGGAGAAGGCCGCCCGGAAATGCGCCGACCACCTCCGTGACACGACGGACGAGATCGTCGCCGAGCTGACCGCGAAGGTGCGGGTACAGCTCGGCAAGATCCGCGAGGTCATCGCCGAGGGCATCGAGGCGGAACTGCGCAGCGTGCGGCAGGAGGTGGCCAACGCGCTGGAACGCCGCGAGAGCGGCGAGGCGGAGACGGAGGCCACCCTGGCGGAGCTGGGCCGGCACGGCTCCGCCCTCAACGGCCTGGACGAGGAGCTGGCGGAGTTCGTCAGGACCGTCGCGATCTGACCGTGCCCGACGTCAGCCGCCGAAGGTCTCCCGGTGGGTCTTCGCGAGCTCCACGTACACCGCGGCGTTGGCGCGGACGTGCTCGCGCTCCTCCTCGGTCAGCCCGCGCCGGACCTTGGCCGGGACGCCGGCCACCAGCGAGCCGGGCGGGACCTCCATGCCCTGCGGCACCAGCGCCTGGGCCGCGACGAGGGAACCGGCGCCGATCCGGGCGCCGTTGAGGACGGTGGCGCCCATGCCGACGAGGACGTCGTCCTCGACGGTGCAGCCGTGCAGGACGGCGTTGTGGCCGACGGTCACCCGCTCGCCGACGGTGACGGGGAAGCCGGGGTCCACGTGGACGGTGCAGTTGTCCTGGATGTTGCTGTCGGCGCCGATGGTGATCGGGCCGCCGTCGCCGCGCAGGACGGCGTGGTACCAGACGCCGGTGCCGGCGGCGAGGGTGACGTCGCCGAGGACGACGGAGGTGGGTGCGGTGAAGGCCTCCGGGTGGACCGACGGCTCCTTGCCGCCCACGCCCGCGATCAACGCCCGGTCGTCCGTCATGGTCTGCTCCTCGTCGCCGCTGCGGCCCCCGTCCTGACGGGCACGCTAGGCGACGACGGGGACGGGATGCCCGGGGTGGGACGGAGATCACACCCCGGGCCGGGGGCTACTCGGCGACGGCCGGCTCGGGCTGCTCGGCGCCCTCGGCCGGGGCGTTCTTCTGCGCCTTCTTGGCCTTGATCCGCATGAAGACGAAGGATCCGAGGCCGAAGAGGACGGCGGCGGCCAGGCCGAGGTAGGAGAACTGGTGCAGCCACTTCTCGGCGACCTTGCCGACCGAGTAGATGACGGCGACGGTGCCGCCGGCCCAGACGATGCCGCCGAGCACGTTGGCGATGAGGAACTTCCAGTACGGCATCTTCAGGACACCGGCCAGCGGGCCGGCGAAGATGCGCAGCAGCGCGATGAAGCGGCCGACGAAGACGGCCCACATGCCCCACTTCGTGAACGACCGCTCGGCCGTGGCCACGTGGTGGGGGCCGAAGTGCTTGGGGAACTTACGGCCGAGCCAGGCCAGCAGCGGCTTGCCGCCCTTGCGGCCGATGAGGTAGCCGATGGAGTCGCCGATGATGGCACCCGCGATGGCGCAGGCGCCCAGGACGTACGGATTGATGTGGTCCTGGCTCGCGGCCATCAGCGTGGCGCTGACGAGGACGATCTCACCGGGAAGCGGGATGCCGAGGCTCTCGAGTCCGATGACCCCGCCCACCAAAAGGTAGACGGCGACCGCCGGCACCGATTCGAGCCACTCCTGAACGTGCAACGCCGGTTCCTCCCCGGTTGACGACTGATACCCGGCGTGCGCCATGGGGGCGCACGCCGGGAAGCCTACTTGAGAGGTAGGACTCGCTCCCGGGCCGTCCGGTTGAGCGTGGACGCCCATTTGTTACGAACGGTTACCGCTCGGCGGCTACCGCTCGGCGACGAGCAGGGTCTGCAGGATCCGCCCGCAGTCGCCGGCCGCGTCGTCGAGCCGGCCGGCGGCGAGCCCCGTCCCGCCCGGGGACGCCGCGGTCGCCGCGGTCAGGCACAGCCACTCCCCGACCGGGTCCCGGTGCAGGGCCAGCGTGACGTCGGTGTTGATCACGAGCCGCCGGACGTGGTCGAGCGCGAAGCCGACGGCCCAGTTGCTGTCCGCGAGGGTCAGGGCCCGCGTCAGCGGGGTGTCCTCCTCGCCCGCGACCAGCGGGATACGCTGCCGGGCCCACGCCGCGCCCGGCCCCGGTTCGTCGAACGCCCCGGACGCGAAGCGCCACTCCATCGCCGCGATGTAGCCGTCGAGGTGCGCCCCCGCCATCGCGGGCGGGCCCTGCGGGCCGGGCAGGGCCGGCGGCAGCGGCTCCGGGCGCAGCGCCGGCGTGTCCTCCGGGGCGGCGGCGACCCGCCACGCCCGGGCCAGCATCACCGGGCGGCCCTCGGCGACGATCTCGCCCTCGACGAGCTCCGTGCGCCGCCCGGCCCGGACCGTGCGCACCCGCACCTCCAGGTCGCCGACGGGCACCGGGGCCGGGATCTCCAGCGTCACCCTGGCCACGCGGAACCCCTCCCGCGCCTCGTGCCGCTCCAGCGCGCGTCCGAGGAGGGCGGACGGCGGGCCCGCGTGCTGCGCCTTCGGGCTCCAGGGCCCCGCGGTCGCGGGGCTGCTCCCGTATCGGCCGTCACCCGCGTCGCGGTAGAAGGACTCCGGCACCGTGTCTCTCCTCATCGTTCCGCCGTCGGAAGACCCAACGGCACGCCGGGGCCCCGCCGTTCACGCCCGGCGCGGGGGCGCGGCGCGCCAGCCGAACGGTCTCACGCGCCGTCCTCCCCCGGGGGCGGCCGGGCGGGGAGATCTCTCCCACACCTCGGCCCGCACGCCGTCGGCGAGGGTCACGACCGGGCGTCCGCCCGGCCCGCGGGTGGTCGCCCGGCCGGAGCCGGCGAGCCGGGTCACCGTCTCCACGGAGGGCGCCCGCAGGGCGAACGCGACGGACGCCGGGTCCGGCTCGTCGGTGCCGGTCAGCAGCAGGCCGCCGACCACCGCGGACAGCGCGTCGCCGGCCCGCCGGGGGTCCGTCTCCAGCGCGGTGCCGTAGAAGCGGACGGCCTCGTCGAGCCGGTCCGCCGGGACCGCCCGCCGGGCGAGGAGGCGGACGCCGGTGTCCGTGGCCTCCCGGACGGAGATCCCCGGGCGGGGGTCGGGGAGTTCGCCGGGCCGGGGGCGGTGCTCGACGAGTTCGGCGAGCGAGCCGTCCGGGTAGCGGACGCGGGCCCGCCGCCCGGGCACGATCTCCTCGGTGGGTTCCACGACGGTGGTGCCGGTGGGCACCAGCAGACCGAGCTGGGCGGTGAGGGAGGGCACGATCAGCGAGTACGCGGTCCGGCGCTGGACCGGGGTGAAGCGCCGCTCACTGGCGATCAGCAGGACGTCGCCCACCGCGGCCAGTTCGAGGCCCCCGAAGTCGGGGATCGGCATGCGCAGGTCGGCGGGCACGCCCTGGAGACGTTCGTAGAGCGCGATCCGGTCGTCCAGCTCGTCCAGGTCGATCAGCAGCCGGGCGAGCAGCCGGGGCCGGCCGAGCACCGAGGAGTCGGGGCGGGTGCGGAACCAGCGGTCGGCCGGCGGGTCGGTGAGCCGCGGCGCGGCGGCCTCCGGTGTCACGTTCCCTGGCATGGTGCCCTTCCTTGTCGTCGTTCCGGTCGTTCCCGTCGTTCCGGGGCCGCCCGCTCATCCCGGCCACCACTCCCGCGACCGCAGTCCCCAGGCGGCGAACTCCTCGGCCACCAGCTTCCGCAGGGCCCGGGCGTCGCCGAAGTGATCGGGCATCGCCGTGACCGTCACAGTGAGCCGGTCACCGGCCCGCACCAGGCACAACGACGCCCGCAGCCGGGCCCGTTCGGGCACCAGGCCGGGCACGTTCATGGTGCGCAGGGCGACGCCGTCCGCCGGTACGCCCGCGAAGCGGGCCGCCGCCGTCGGCAGGGTGCCAAAGTTGGAGGCGACGACGTCGGTGGCCTGCGCACCGGGCGCCTTGAGGCGGCCGGCGCACCGGGCGGGCAGCAGGTGCCACAGCGGTTCGGGGACCAGGGTGGCGCTGTGCTCGCCCGTCCCGTCGAGCACGGCCCGGGTGGCGCGGCGGGTGGGCCGCAGGCCGGTGTGCCGGGGCCCGCCCGCCGGTACGGACAGCGGGACGACGACCAGGGCGTTGGCCCGCCGGTCGGCGGGCCCGCGGCGCAGGCTCACCGGGATGCCGACGTGGACGGCGTCGCGGCCGTCCAGGGGCACCCGGGCCCGGACGAGGTTGGCGGCGATCTCGACGAAGAGGCTGTTGGCGGTGCCGCCGTGGGCCCGGGCCCGTTCCTCCCACTGCGCCGCGTCGAGGTCGAAGACCGCGGAGGTGAAGAACCGCGGCTCCGACGCGGGCGGCGGCGGGCCGGCCGGGCCGCGCAGGGCCGTGGCGAGACGCGTCAGTTCCCGCCGGTCCGCCAGGGCGCGGGCGGCCCACCGCGCCGAGCCGGTGGCCGCCCGGGTCAACTGCCCGACGGCGTCGGCGAGATCACCGGCCGGGCCGGGCGGTGCGGACGGGACGCCGTCCTCCCCGAGGGCCGCGAGGATCCCGAGCCCGTCGGCGCGGAAGTGCGGGACGGTGAGCGACACCAGGGTGCCGCGACCGTACGGGGCCGCCGCCAGCCGCCACAGCGCCGGGGAGTCGAGGGTCAGGGGCACCCGGACCTGTGCGTCGGTCCAGTCCGGCGCCGTGTCGTCGGTCAGCGGGACGGTGTCCTCGTGCGGCGGCTCGGCGTTGGACGCGGGAACCCAGGCGCGGCGGGCGCCGGGGATCCGGGCCGGCGCGGGCCGGCGGCCGAGCCGGCCGACGGTCGAGCCGCCCGCCACTCCTCCCGCAGGGCCCCCGCCGGCAGCGGGGCGGCTCAGGCGCCACAGCACCTGACGATCCGGGAGTGAGCCCAGGGCGCGTTCGGCGCCGACGAGCATCTCGTCGGTGGGGTTGAGGCGGGCGCCGGACGTCACGAGGGGCCTCCCGGAGGAGTTCCGCCGCGTACCGGCCGACGGCGGGCGCCTATCTTGAAGCCGCACGCCGTTTCCAGCCGGTGGCGGTCACCAGGCCGGCGGGTCCGGCCACGCCGTCACGCCGCCTGTCCCCCTCGGGGCCGAGCGCGTCGAAGGCGGTGCCCCGCCGACGAGAGTCCGCGTCGGCCAGCCCGGGGCAGCGGTGGCGCACGACCCGGCGGACGCGCTCCGCCTCGGCGTCCGGCACGCCCCGGGCGTCACCACCGGGGGGACGTCGAGCTCGGCGGACGGGACCCCGGCCAGGACGCCGGTGCCGTCGTCCCAGCGGCGCAGCCAGGCAACCGGTCGTCGTGTCGAGCACGGCGGGGAGGGTGCCGGTGACGGGGGTGGCGGGGGGCGAAGACGCAGTAGCTACCGACCGGGTGCGCAGGGGGAGTTCGACTCCGGCCGTGCGCGCGAGGTCCGTGCTGTGGACGCCGGCGGCGAGCAGGACCGCGCGGGCCCGGACGAATCCGCCGGTGGTGCGGAACCCCGGTGACGCGGGAGCGCGCGGTGACGATCTCCAGGGCGCGGGCGGGGCGAGGAGCGTGGACGCGGTCGGCGTCCCGGAGGACCGCCTCGGCCACGGCCGCGCGGGCAGCCAGCCCGCGCGCGGCTCGTGGACCCGAACCCGCCTCGGGCGGGGCGAGTCCGGGGAAGGCCGCGGCGATCTCCCGGGCGTCGAGGACGTCCACGATGTGGCCCGTGGCACGGACGCGGGCGGCGGCCTCCTCCGCCCGTGCGGCCCCGTCCGCGCCGAAGAGGGTGAGGCTGCCGTGTTCGCGCACCGCGGGCCAGCGGCCGTGCGGGCCGCGCCGCAGGTAGTGGTCCAGCCCCTCCGCCGCCCGGGGAAGGGCGGCGGAGGAGGCGAGGTCGAGCGCCCGGACGAGCCCGCCGGACGCCCCCGTGGCGGCCCCCCGCCGGGCCGCGGCCGTCGATGACGGCCACGGACAGGCCCTGGGCGGAGAGGCGTTCGGCCGTGGCCAGCCCGATGATCCCGGCGCCGACGACGGCGACGTCGAACGTCGGTATCGACAGGGGTGCCGGCGGGTGTCGTCACCCGCAGGGCCTCGTCCCTGAGCCGCTCTCTTCGACGAGGGCCTCCGGTTCGAGCATCAGGGACTCGACGATGTCCGTGGACCGGGCGGAGAGCACCGCCAGGGCCCCGGCGTCGCCCATGCCGTGGCTGGCCTCGCAGAGACCGTTGAGGTACAGCCGCAGCGGCCGGGCACCGTACGCGCTCCGTTCCACGGCCACCGAGTAGTCCCGGGCCACGTCCGGCAGCCCCTCGTCGGTCAGGGCGAGCCGGGTCGGCGATGCCGGCCAGCAGGTGGGGTGGTACGGCTCGTCGTCCGGACCGAGGCCGAAGTCCCGGAAGCCGGTGGCGAGGACGACGAGGTCGGCGTCGTAGACGCTCCGCGTGCCATGGTTGACGTCACGGAGCACCAGCCGGTTCACCGCCCCGCCGCCGTCCCGGCCGACCGCGGCCACCTCGCAGAACGGCTTGAGGAGCAGCCGGTCGGACCCCATCAGCGGTACTCGTGCTGCACGCTCGCGAGCCGGTCGATGACGTACCTGGTCGCACGCCGCGTAGTTCACCGACCGCAGCTCGGCGCGCAGGCGCCGCTTCGTCTCCGCCGGAGCGGATAGAAGTAGTCGATGAACTCCGGGAGGAACACCTGCTGCTGTACGGGCTGGTGTCCCTTGAGCCGGAAGCCGATGCCGCGCTGGATCGAGACGACCTGCTCGACATTGGGCCTGCCGAGGAGTCGAGGACGATCTCGATGGCGCTCTGGCTGCCGCCGACGACGGCGACCCGGAGGTTGCGGCCCTCGTGCCGGCGCAGCGCACCGAGATAACGGGTCGCGTGGAAGACCGTGCCGGCCGGGCTCCGCCGGAACACCTCCGGGATCCGCGGGGAGCGGCCCGTGCCGATGACGACGGTCTCGCCCAGGTACTGCCGGCCGGTCCCGGTCTCCAGCCGGAAGACCTCGCCGTCCGGCGAGTCCACCACGGACAGGCTCGTCGCCGTCTGTCCGTAGTCGACCGCGTCGCGGAACGAGTCGGCGACCCACCGCAGGTATCCCGCGTACTCCCGGCGCAGCGGGAACTTGGTGTTCAGGTGCAGGTAGTCGGTCAGCCTGGCCCTGCGCGGCGAGGTAGTTGACGAAGGTGTAGGCACTGCCGGTGTTGCGCGGCATGGTGAGGTCGCGGAACGGGGTTGTTCTGGATGTCCGCCCCGGCCAGCAGTTGTTCGTCCTGCCACTGGAAGCCGTCGGCCCGCTCGACGTACCGGGCGCCGCCGGTGTAGCCGAGTTCCTCGAGCGTCACGGCGAGGGAGAGGTTCGCCGGGCCGAATCCGACGCCCAGGATGGAATGGATCTGTTGGTCCGTCATGACTCACGCACCTTCGGCATCAGGCGGTACGCAGGGCGCCGGAGGGGCGCCGTGCAGGGGGACGTCACGCCGTGATCACGCCGCGCGTGACCGTCTCGAGGATCTTGTTGCCCTCGTCCACGTGGACGACCCGCGGCTTGTGCTCCGCCACCTCGTCGTCGGTGAGCTGGCCGTAGGCGATGATGATGACCTTGTCGCCGGTGTGCACGAGCCGGGCGGCGGCGCCGTTGACGCAGACCTCGTTGGCGCCGGGGGCGCCGAGGATGGTGTACGTCTCGAACCGCGCACCGTTGTTGACGTTGACGACGTGCACCAGCTCGTGGACGCCGATGTCGGCGGCGTCCAGCAGCTCCGGCGAAATGGTGATCGAGCCCACGTAGTTGAGGTTGCTGTCGGTGACGGTGGCGCGGTGGATCTTGGAACGCATGAAGGTGCGCAGCATGATGCAGTCCTCAGTTCTGGTGTAAGGAGGGGAAGCGAGGGGAGTAAAGGGCCCGCAGGCGCGGCCTGTTCACACGGCGAGCGTGCGGAAGGGACCGGCGGGCGGTACGGCGGCGTCCCGGAGCAGCGGGGCGCCGGCGGGGGCGGGCCCCCGAGCCGAAGGCCAGGGCCACGGCCCTCGGCAGGTCGGGGGTGACCGGCCAGGCGAGGGTGCGCAGGGTCCACAGGAAGAGCAGGGCGCCGGAGACGTCGCCGGAGTCCTCGGTGCTGATCTGCCCGGCCTTCAGCGCCAGGACCTCCAGGTGGAGGGCGAGCGCCTCGGCCGCCTTGCGGATGCTGAAGGACTCCAGGTCGTACGCGGCGGCGAAGCGCCGTTGCGACGCCTCGATGGCGGTGGCCCACCACTGCGACGGCGGGGCGTCGACGCTCCGGCCGGCCAGCTTCTCGCCGAGGGTCCGCGCGACGGTGTCGAGCGGCGCGTCGAAGCGGGTCCGCAGCGTGGACTCGGCCACCTGCTCGGTGAATTCCGACTGCTGGAGCTCGGGGCTGGTCAGCGACAGGACGAACCGCGCCCGGTCCCGGCCAGGCCTTCTCCAGGTAGTCGCGCGCCCAGAGCACGTCCCCCTTGCTGGTGGAGAACTTGCGGCCCTCCAGCAGGTAGTACTGGTTGGTGAGGGTGCGCGTCACCGGGAGTTCGACGGGCCGCCCGTACCGCGCGGCCAGCAGCTTCAGCGCGGGGTAGACGAAGGCGTTGTAGAAGCCGTTGTCGATCCCGATGAACTGGACGAACTCGTCGCAGCCCGCCCGGCCGCGCTCCCGCACCCGTCGGGGCCAGTACAGGTGGCCGACGTAGATCTCCGGCCAGGCGTTGATGGTCTGCGGCGGGGCGTCCGGGCCGTCCCAGTCCACCGGGATTCCCCAGGTGCCGGGGTAGGTGACGGGGATGTAGGGCATCCGCCCGGCGAGGGTGCGCTCGACGACTCCCCGCAGGTCCGGCCGGAGTTCGACGTCGGACGTGCGGTACCAGTTGCTCAGCAGCGAGCGGTGGCGTTCCAGGTCGAGCACCCAGATGGAGACCGGCCGGGTGGGCAGCGCCGTCGCGGTGTCGCCCGGGAGCAGGGCGCCGGGCAGGTTGTACAGGCCGCACGCCTCGCAGACGCCCGCCCGGGCGTGGGCGAGACAGACCGGGCAGCGGCCGGTCACGAAGGCCTCGGCCGGTACTCGCCGGTCTCGGCGTCGTACGGCAGCTCGACCTCGCGCCGGTCGAAGGCGCCGTGCCGCCACAGGTGGGTGAAGAAGTCCCGGACGAACGCGGTGTATTCCTCGTCGGGCCGCTCGAAGAGGTCGACGTCGATGCCGGCCAGGTCCAGGGAGACCCGGACGCTGTCGAGCGCCTCCTGGATCAGCGCCTCGGGCGTGGTGCCGAGCCGCTGCGCGGTGGTGACGACGTAGGTCTGGTTGTCGTCCGTGCTGCACGCGTACACCACGTCGTTGCCCAGGATCTTCTGCGAGCGGGCGCACACGTCGCTGGCCAGGACCGGCCCGGCGAGGTGCCCCAGGTGCAGGTCGCCGTTGGGGGTCGGCGGGGAGAACGAGACGTTGACGCGCCGCCCGGCGGCGGGGGCGCTGCCGGGCTCAGCCACGGGCCGGCTCCTCGGCCGGGGCGGGCTGGAGCCAGTAGATGCTGACGAACGTCAGCAGCGCGTCGTCGCTCGTGTTGGTGACGACGTGGTCGTTGCCGTGCGGGATGTAGATGACGTCGCCCGCGGTGACGTCGCGCAGCTCCTCGCCGATCCGGACCGTGCCCGAACCGCCGGTGAAGATGAACGTCTCGTCGGTGGCGTGCTGATGCTCGGTGCTCGACTCGTGGGGGTGGACGGTGCACAGGGTGCTGTTCCAGGGCGGCACGACGACGCCGTCCCAGGGGTAGAGCTGGCGTACGTCGATCCCGTTCTTGCGGACATGGCCGTCTTCGGCCGCGGTGCGCACGTACATGGCGATTCCTTTCCTTGCGGCCGCCGCGACGAAATACGTCGGGGACGGCCGGGGCAGGGGCATTTCCATGAATGGCTTTTCGGCGGAATTCCATCGCTGAACAAAATGGAAAACGGCAGGGAAAAGCCGGTGAGCGAGACGGTGGAAAAAAAGGGCGATCGAGCATCGCGGTCCATTGGCCGGATCCCGGGGATCGCTCGTGCCCACGGTGGGGGTTTCCGTCCCGGCGCAGCATGTGCCCGCATGCCGCCGACGGAATACCCCACCGTGGGCACGAGCGATCCCCGGGATCCGGCCAATGGACCGCGATGCTCGATCGCCCTTTTTTTCACCGTCTCGCTCACCGGCTTTTCCTGCCGTTTTCCATTTTGTTCAGCGATGGAAATTCCGCGAAAAGCCATTCATGGAAATGCCCCTGCCCCGGCCGTCCCCGACGTATTTCGTCGCGGCGGCCGCAAGGAAAGGAATCGCCATGTACGTGCGCACCGCGGCCGAAGACGGCCATGTCCGCAAGAACGGGATCGACGTACGCCAGCTCTACCCCTGGGACGGCGTCGTCGTGCCGCCCTGGAACAGCACCCGTGTGCACCGTCCACCCCCACGAGTCGAGCACCGAGCATCAGCACAGCCACCGACGTA
>NZ_BAAAXZ010000046.1:0-23168 GCF_039535865.1 Streptomyces thioluteus | reverse complement strand
GCGGCGGCGGCCGCGGCGATCCGGCGTTCGACCTCCTCGGGCGCCAGGGCGTCGAAGGTCTTGAGGGTCTCGCCGGTCGCGGGGTTCACCGTGGCGATGGGCATGGGCGTCCTTCCTCGACGGGCCGGAGCGGCCCCCGGCGGCCCGGGGCCTCCAGACGACCTTGCGGCGCGCCGCCCGCCCGCGCAAGACGGACGGGCGGCGCATCCGGGCCGCGGGGTCAGCGCGGGGGCTGGTCCGTGGCGTCGTCGGCGGCGCGCCCGGGGCCGGGCAGCCGGGCCCGGTCCCAGTGGCCGACCTCCCACTGGCCGACGGCCTCGGCCGTCGGGCCGACCGCCCCGGAGGCGGCCTCGGCGGTGGCGTGCGTCCGCTCCGGCGGGACCCGGCCGGACGGACCGTGCCCTCCACGACGGGGACGCCGGCCCGGTCGGGCAGCAGCCGGGGTGCGGTGCAGGACGGCGACGGCCAGCGCGGAGGAGAGGCCGAAGGCCACGCAGCCGGTCCAGGGCAGCCAGGGGCAGTCGAAGCGCTTGGCCGTGTCCATGGTCCAGCCGACGACGGCGTTGCCGCCGGCGGCCGTCAGGCCGGCGAAGACGTAGAAGAGCCCGAAGTAGGTGCCGGCCAGCGTCTCGCGGCCGAAACCGGGGGATCATCTCCAGCACGGCGGGGTGGGCGATCATCGTGCCGAAGTACAGCAGCAGCGAGCCGGCGAGCATCACGAGCATCCGCGGCACGACCTCGCGCATGCCCGCGGGCGGGCCGTCGGCGCAGATCAGCAGCGGGGGCAGGAAGCCCATGCCCATGATGACGAGTCCGGCGCCCACCCCAGCGCTGGCCGCCGCCGTGCCGTTCCAGGGTCCGGGTGATGGGCATCTGGAAGAGGTGGCCACGGCCCCGGCGCCGAGCAGCACCCCGGCCGCGCCCTCCCAGCCGGACGCCTGCCGGGCGCCGGCCGGCAGCAGCAGGCAGAGCTGGTTCTCGACGGTGAACATGCCGGTCGTCGCCAGGGAGAACAGCAGGAACCGGCGGTTGCCGAAGACCTCCAGCCAGTCGCCGAGGACGGTGGTGCTCCGGGCGGCGGTGGGCGGCTCGCGGTCCGGGAGGACGAGGGCCTGGCCGACGGTCATCAGCCCGTAGACGCCGGCGGCGGCCACGGCGCAGACCCGGAAGTCGGTGCGGATCAGCACGCTGCCCAGCAGCAGCCCGATCAGCGAGCCGATGGTGGCGTAGGCGTTGAGCAGCGCGAACACCTCGGCCTTGCGGTCGCCGGCCTCCAGCGCGGCGTAGGCGCGGGCGGAGGGGTAGAAGAGGCCCGCCGCCAGGCCGTTGAGCAGGGAGGCGCCGAGGACGACCGGCAGGCTGGTGCCGAAGGCGAAGAGGGAGAACCCCAGGGTGCGCAGGGGCGCACCCGGCGATGATCACCGCGCGGGGTCCCAGCCGGTCCGCGGCGGAGCCACCGAGCAGGAAGAGGCCCTGCTGGCCCAGGTTGCGCACGCCCAGCACCAGGCCGACGAGCGCGTCCGACATTCCGAGTTCCTGCCCCAGATATGCCGCGAGAATGGCACCAGGATATAGAACCCGATGTCGATCCCAAACTGGTTGATCAATAGCAGTCGCAATGCGAGAGGAAACTCGCGAGTGACCCGAAAGGCTTTCATGCGCATCCCTGCATTTAGCTCGGGCAGGCAGGAATCAACTCCCTGCACCGAGGTGGGCAGATGAGCCCGAGGGGTTGACAGTGCGCAGAGCGATACGGACGGCTACCTTGCCTGACCTCGCACTTTTTCCTGATCAACGGAGGTGATCAGGGGCCGGGGGGCACCCCCGCCGTCCGGTGCGCCGGCCCGCTCCCCGCCCCGGGCAACGCGGGGAGGGAAAAGCCGTCGGCCGACGTGGAACGAGCGGTCGATCATATGCTTTTGCGGTGCATCCTCAATGACTCCCGACTGCGGCTCGGAAGAATACGCACCCCACACGTTAGCAAAGCACTCGGATTCCGGATAGAGCGGAGTACGGGCCTTTCAAGCGACACGGCCGGACATTGGCTGAATTTGTCCCCGCCTTTTCCTTCGGAGTGCTGGAACTCGCGTACTGGGAACTGGCCTTTGGCGGCCGTGACGCACGGCGGCAGCGGGGCCCCCGGCCCGCGGGGACGTCACACGCAGGGGGGCATTCAGGACCGCGCGGCGGCCCCCGGAGGGTCGGCGTCAGGCGGAGGCCGGGCGGCCCGCGCCGAGCCCCAGGCCGGTCGCGGATCACCCGCACGGCCGCCTCGGCGTCGTCCACGGTGACCGTGAAGGAGCGCCCGTCGCCGAGCCGGACCACGAAGCCCTCGCCGCGGCGCACCACGACGCCCGTGCCCTGGTCGGGCCGCCAGCGGTAGCCCCAGCCACCCCACTGCCGAGGGGGTGACGCCGGGGACGAAGTCGGCCCCCACCACATGGGCCAGCGGGATGCGGGTCCGCGGCAGGCCGATGTGGCCGCAGCGGATCTCCAGCGTCTCCTTGTTGATCCGGACGGCGACGTGGACGAAGGCGACCGTGCCGTAGAGCATCAGCAGGCCGGCGGCGGACGCAGCCGACCACCGACATCATCAGCGGGATGGCTCCGGAGGTCCACGGATTGGCCACGGCCAGCTCGATGCCGAGGGCCATGCACGCGGCGCCGGCGGCGGCCAGGAGCCACTGCACGCGGTTGGGTCGCACGGCCCGTCCAGACCGTGGAGTCGCCGTCCTCCTGCCCCTGCGGGGGCCTCCGGGTGGTCCCTCATACCAGGCAGCGGTACAGAGCTTCCGCCGGGGCGGCCAGGGTTCCCGGGCCCGCCGTTACGGCCGGGCCGCGCCCACCGTCACCAGTGAACGGGCCCTCGGGGTAGGACAGCGCCGCCCGCCCCAGGCTCCCCTCCCGGCCGCTGAGCAGCACGGTGAGCGCGCCGCCCGGTGCGGCGTCCGGGTCGGGGGACCCCCCGATCCGGCGCAGGGCCTGTGCGGCCACCGCGCCCGCCGAACCGTGCAGGGCGACGGGCGGGCGCGGACGGCTGCCGCACCGCGGCCCGGATCCGCTCGGCGACCAGCTCGTAGTGGGTGCAGCCCAGGACGACGGCGCGTACGTCCTGCGGCGTGCGCGCGGCCCGCGGCGGCGATCGCGGCGCGTCGATGGCCGCGTCGTCCGCCCGCTCGACGGCGTCGGCGAGACCGGGGCAGGGCACCTCGGTCACCTCGACGCCGGCGGCGAAGTCCCGGATGAGGCCGCGCTGGTAGGGGCTGCCGGTGGTGGCGGGGGTGGCCCAGATGGCCACCGGGCCGCCGCCGGCCGCGGCGGGCTTGATCGCGGGAACGGTGCCGATCACCGGGAGGCCGGGCTCCAGTTCGGCGCGGATGGCGGCCGCAGCGCGTGCACGGACGCGGTGTTGCAGGCCACGATCAGCGCGTCCGGGCGGTGCTCGGCGGCGGCGCGGGCGCAGCCGAGGGCGCGTGCGGTGACGTCCCTCGGGGGTGCGGGGCCCCCAGGGCATGCTGGCGGGGTCGGAGGAGAGGACCAGCTCGGCGTCGGGCCGCAGCCGGTGCACGGCGGCGGCAGCCGCCAGGAGGGCCGTATGCAGGAGTCGTGAGCGCGATGTCGACAATTCCCCCGGTCACATTTAATGGATGGCCACGGCCGGGAACCTCCGGCGGGGGCCTTTGTGACACTCTCCGTTCCGTTCTGGCCAGTGTCCGCCCTCCCCCGCCGCGGTACGGCAGACTGCGGCGGGTGAACGCGATGACAGTGGATCTCCGTCGGTTCGCTGGCCGCGTGGCTGTGGCTGCTGCTGGGCCAGGGCTTCTCTCTGGCGCACGGACGTACGGCTGCGCACCGCGCACGCCGCCCGCCGCCTGGCCGTCGGTGGCGATCGTGTGTCCCCGCCCGGGACTGAGGCCGAAGTGCGTCCCCCTGAGCCTGCCGTCCCTGCTACGCCCAGGACTACCCGGGCCGGCGAGATCTTTCCTCGTCGACGACGGCAGCAGCACGGACGGCACCGGGGGAACTGGCCCGCGCGCTGGCGGGACGGGCACGGCGGCTGCTCACCGCTGACCGTGGACTCCCCCGGCGAACGGGCCCCGGCTGGACGCGGCAAGCTGTGGGCGGTCCGCCACGGCATGGCTCCTGGGCCCGCGCCCGTACGCGACGCCGAATATCTGCTGCTGACCGACGCGATCGCGACGTCGCGCACAACCCCCGACAGCCTGGCGGGAGTTGGTCGCCGCCGCCCGCTCGGGCGGGCTCGACCTGGTCTCGCAGATGGCCCGGCTGCGGGTGGCGACGGTGTGGGAGCAAATGATCGTCCCCGCCTTTCGTCCACCTCTTCGCCCAGTCTCTACCCCTTCCGTCGGGTCCAACCGGCCGGGCACGCGGCACGGCCGCGGCCGCCGGCGGCTGCGCGTCCTGCTGCGCCGGAGGCCGCCGAGCGGGCCGCATCCCGACTCCGTCCGGCACGCGGTGATCGACGACGTGTCGGTCGCCCGCGCGGTCAAGCGCTCCGGCGGCCGGATCTGGCTGGGACTGGCCGAGCGCGTGGACAGCGTCCGGCCCTACTCGGGGCTCGCCCCGCTGTGGCGGATGGTCTCGCGCAGCGCCTACGCCCAGTTGCTGTACAACCCGCTGCTGCTCCTCGGGACGGTGGCCGGGCTGGCGGTGGTCTACCTGGCCCCGCCGGTGGCGGTGGCCGTGGGGGCCGTGACCGGTGCGCCCGTGACCCTGGCCGCGGGCACGGCGGCGTGGGCGCTGATGGCCGGGACGTACGTACCGATGCTGCGCTATTACCGCCAGCCGTTGTGGCTCGCGCCGCTGTTCCCCGTCACGGCCCTGCTCTACCTGCTGATGACCGTCGACTCGGCGGTGCAGCACCACCGGGGCCGGGGCGCGGCCTGGAAGGGACGGACGTACGCCCGTCCCGAACCCGCGCCCCGCCCCGGCGAGTAGCCGTCGGGCCGTCACTTGCGGCCGGGCGTCCAGTTCATGCCCCAGCCGTAGGCGTGGTCGAGGGTGCGCTGCGGGCTGACGCCGCGCTCGGGCACCAGGTAGCGGGCCTCACGCCGGACGACGAGGTCGCCGCCGTCGTTGGTGATGAGGGCGAGGGCGCAGACGTTGGAGTCGACCGTGCACTCGTCGAGCGAGAAGTCGACGGGCGCGCCGTGCTGCGGCTGGAGGGTGACGGTGGCGTGCAGGCCCGCGAAGCTGCTGGCACCCTGATAGATGGTGACGAAGACGAGGATGCGCCGGAAGTCGCGGCTGCGGTCGAGGTTGACGGTGAGGTTCTCACCGGCCGCGGCCGCGCCGGTGCGGTCGTCGCCGTCGAGGTGGATGTAGGGCGGCCGGTGCAGCGAGCCGAAGGGAGTTGCCGAGGGCCTGGACGACGCCCTTGGTGCCGTCGTTGAGCTCGAACAGCGCCCCGAGGTCGAGGTCCAGGTCCGGGCCGCCACCCCTGGAGGGCCTTGGAGAGGCGCCGGCCCCAGCCGCCGCCCTTGGCGGGTTCCTGGTGCCGCATCTGCCAGTTGAGGTTGACGCGCAGCGCGCCGGAGGTGCCGCCCTGCTTGGTGAGGGAGACGGCGGGGGCCTCCTTGGTGAGCGTGATCTTGCTCAGGCTCACGGGGGCGGCCGGGACGGCCGCGGTCGGCGGGGGTACGGGGGCGGCCGGGACGGCCGCGACCGACGGGGGCACGGGTGCGCCGGGAGCCTGCGCGGCGGGCCGCGCGCCGGTCCCGGCAGGCCCGGGGCCCGCCGACCCGGCCGAACCGGCCGACCCGGCCGACCCGGCCGAACCGGCCGACCCGGCCGAACCGGCCGAACCGGCCGAACCAACCGGGCCGTGCGCGGCCCCTGTTGCCCCGGACGCCGGCGCGGCCGGGGCAGCAGGCGCCGGCGGGCGCTGCCGGAGCGGCGGCTCCGTACGGCGCACCCCGGCGCGGGAGCGCCCGGGGCGGCGGGCGCGGACGGCCCGGCGGGCGCAGCCGGAGCAGCGGCTCCGTGCGGCACGCCCGGCGCGGGAGCGCCCGGGGCGGCGGGCGTCACACCCGCCCCGGCCGGGCCCGCCGCTCCCGGAGCGGCAGGGGCCGCCGGCGCACCGGGCGTCCCCGCGGGACCCGCCGCCCCACCCGCAGCGGCCGCCGGCCGCTCCGGCTCCCGCCCCGGTTCGTCCACCGAGATGCCGAAGTCCGTCGCCAGGCCCGCGAGTCCTCTGTCGTAGCCCTGCCCCACCGCCCGGAACTTCCACTCCCCCTGCCGCCGGTACAGCTCCCCGAGCACAAAGGCCGTCTCCACCGTGGCGTCCTGGCTGTCGAAGCGGGCCAGTTCCGCGCCGCCCGCCGTGTCCAGGACGCGTACGTACAGCCCGGGCACCTGCCCGAAGGCGCCGCCGTCGGCGGAGGCCGCGAGGACCACCGTCTCCACCTCGGGCTCGACGGCCGCCAGATCGACGGCGAGGGCGTCGGTCACCGCGTCCCCCGCCGGGACCTTGCCCTCGTGCCGCACCGCCCCCGAGGGGTGCGCCGCCTGGTTGTAGAACACGAAGTCGGCGTCGGAACGGACCCGGCCCCCGGCGAGCAGCAGCGCGGAGGCGTCGACGTCCGGCACGCCGGGGCCGGTGCGCCAGCCCAGTTCTATCCGCACCGCCGGTGCGGCGATCCGGACGTTGGTGCCCTTGAGCATCCCCATCTTCTCTTCCACCTCTGCTGACGCCTTCGCTGAACGATCTTGAACCGGCCCTCGGACGGGCCGCGAACGATCCGGTCACCCAGCCGAACGAACCGGTCCTTTACACCGTTCCAACACATCGCGACCACCGAATTCTCCGGCTTCGCCCC
Source organism: Streptomyces thioluteus (assembly GCF_039535865.1). Classification (NCBI taxonomy): domain Bacteria; kingdom Bacillati; phylum Actinomycetota; class Actinomycetes; order Kitasatosporales; family Streptomycetaceae; genus Streptomyces; species Streptomyces thioluteus. Next base: position 16,329 of record NZ_BAAAXZ010000046.1, on the reverse strand, counting down.
GATTGGTCATGCCGGCCCGTCGAGCCCCCGTAAACAACCCAGGTACCTGACTCCCCAACCGGCACATCGTGGGCTTAACTTAAGGGCTATGACCTCCCCCCGCAGTGCCTACGGCAGCGGCTATTACGCCGCGTCGTCCTTCCCGGACACCCCCATCTACGACAGCCTCGTCGCCGAGCGGGGCACCCCGCAGATCGCCCCCATCCGGGTGTCGGCGCCGTTCGACGGCGGCAGCAACCTGCCGGCGCTGCCCGCCCTGCCCTCGGGCCAGGGCATGGCGCCGCCCGCGGCTCCGCAGATGCCGCAGCACCCGCAGGGCGGGTACGTGCCGCAGCCCCCCGCAGTACGGCCAGCCGGCCGCCGCGCAGCCCGGCGGGCTCCAGCAGGCGCCGTCCCCGTACATCCCGCAGCAGGCGTCCGCGCCGCGCGGCTACCCCGGGGCGCAGCAGCCGTACCAGCAGCAGCGTCCGGGGGCGGTGGGGCCCAACCCGGCGGGCTACGACGCGATGCGCCCGGTCGCGCCGCGTCCCGCCGCGCCGTACGAGGATCCGTACCAGCGCCCTTACCAGGGCCAGGGGGGGTACTGAGCCGACGCGCCGAACACCCGGTCCGGCGGGGCGACTTGCCGGGACCGGACTGACAGGATGGGGGCGCATGCCCACCCCTGTTCTCACGGCGGTCCACCTCTACCCGGTCAAGTCGATGGCGGGGGACGCTCCCGGGGAGGCGGCCGTCGAGCCGTGGGGGCTCGCCGGGGACCGCCGGTGGATGGCCGTCCGGCCGGACGGCCGGTTCCTGACCCAACGGCAGCTGCCGCGGCTCGCGTTGGCCTCGGCGCGGCTCCTGCCCGGCGGCGGCGTGCGGATCGCGGCCCCCGGGGGCGGGGACGCTGGAGGTGCCGGTGCCGGACCCCGCGGAGCGGGGCACGGTCCGGGTCACGTTGTTCCGGGACGGCGCCGAGGCGGTGCCCGCGGGGCCGGACGCCGACGCCTGGCTGACCGACTACCTCGGCACCCCGGCCCGGCTGGTGCACATGGACGACCCGGCCGTCCGGCGTCCGGTCGATCCCCACTACGCACGCCCGGGGGACCGGGTGAGCTTCGCCGACGGCTTCCCCCTGCTGCTCACCGCGCGCTCCTCGCTGGACGCCCTCAACTCCCTGGTGGCCGAGGGGGATCACGCACGGGAGGGCCCGCTGCCGATGAACCGCTTCCGGCCCAACGCGGTGGTCGCCGGCACCGCGCCCTGGGCCGAGGACGGCTGGCGGCGGGTGCGGCTGGGCGAGGTCGCGTTCCGGGTCGCCAAGCCCTGCGGCCGGTGCGTCGTCACCACCACCGACCAGCGCGCGGGCGTCCGCGGCCGGGAGCCGCTGCACACGCTCGGCCGCCACCGGCGCCGGGACGTGGGCGTGGTCTTCGGGCAGAACCTGGTGCCGGAGCACACCGGGGTGCTGCGGATCGGCGACCCCGTCGAGGTCCTGGAATGACCCGGCGAAGTCCCGGAACGGGCTCCCCCTCCCCCGCCCCGCACGCCCCCGCGCGCGCGTCAACGCGCCGTCCGGGCCGCCCTCCAGGGGTGATGACGCTCTCTCCTCCGCACCGTCCCGCATGCGGGGCCCCTTGTGAGGTAATGGGACGCAAGGGGGGTGAGCACCATGGGCGCGACGTCCTGGGTACGGCGGTCCACCTGGCGCTGGCGGCGCAATCCGCTGCGCCGTCCCACCGATGTCCTGGAGACCTGGGTGTGGACCGCGGCCGTGGTGGTGATGCTGGTGGCCGGCTCGCTGGTCGGCTGGCTGACCGGCGCCACCGCCCATGCCGCCCTGCGGCAGACCGCACGCGAACAGCAGCTCCACCGGCACCTGGTGAGCGCCACGGCGCTGCGCATGACGGGCCGCGGTGCCGGCGCGGACCGGGAGGCCACCACCGGGCGCGAGGGGTACCACCGGGTGCTCGCCCCGCTGGCCGTCCCCGGACGGCGGCTGGCGCACCGGGCTGGTCCCGCTGCCCTCCGCCGCGGTGCCGGGCCACCGCTTCCCGCTGTGGACCGACGACCACGGCCGGCTCGCGGGCCGTCCGCTGGACGCCGCCACCGCGTCCGTCCACGCGGCGCTGGCCGGTGCCGCCGCCGCGGCGGCCGCCGCGGGCGCGGTGCACGGGCTGCGGATGCTGACCGTCTGGCGCATCATGCGCTGGCGGCACGAGCGGTGGGACCGCGCCTGGGAACGGGCCGGACAGACCTGGGGCCGGGCGGACGCCGCCGGCTGACGCGGACGGACGGCGGCCCGAGGTGGTGTGAGCTGCGGCGGACGGTCAACTGCCGTGCCCGGCGCACGCTACGGTGGAGCGGCCGGGTACGCACCGGTCCCGGACGGCCCGTTCGTCCGGGCGGGCACACGCACGAGGTGGGGGCGCAGCAGCACCATGGCACAGGGCTCGGTCCCAGGTGACCCACAGCGGCCCGTCGCGCTGGCGGCGGCGCACCGGGGAGTACGACTGTCTCGCCGCGGCCCTGGAGGCGGCGGCCGACGGGGACGTGCTGTCCGTCGCCCCGGGCACCTACCGGGAGAACCTGGTGGTGGCCCGCGCCGTCACCCTGCGCGGCGCCGACGGGGCGCCCGGTTCGGTGCGGATCGCCCCGCCCGAGGGCGTCGCGCTGACCGTCACGGCCTCGGCGGCCCTGCTCGACCTGCACGTCGAGGGCCACGACGCGGCCGCTCCCGCGCTGTTGGTGGACGACTGCGCCCCCGAGCTGATCGGACTGCGGGTGGTGACCCGTTCGTCGGCGGGCATCGAGGTCCGCGGCGGCGCCCGGCCGACGGTGCGTCAGTGCACGGTCGACAACGTGGCGGGCACCGGCATCAGCGTGCTGGACGGCGCGGGCGGCGTCTTCGAGGACTGCGAGGTGGTCGCCGCCGGCCAGTCGGGCATCAGCGTGGACGGAGGCGGAGCGCCCCGGCTGGAGCGCTGCCGGGTGCACCACGCGCGCGGCGCCGGCCTGTCGGTGACGGGCGACGGCAGCACGCTGGAGGCGGTGGGCTGCGAGGTGTACGAGATCAAGGGCGCCGGGGTGCGGCTGGCCGCCCGCGCCGCCGGGCGGCTGACCGAGTGCCGGGTGCACCGGGTCGCGGCCGACGGCGTGACCCTGGACGGCGAGGCCGTGCTCGCCCTGACCGACTGCGACATCCACGACGTCCCGGAGAACGGCGTCGATCTGCGGGCGCGTTCGGTGCTGACGATGTCCCGGTCCACGGTGCGCCACTTCGGGCGCAACGGCCTGTCGGTATGGGATCCGGGCACCCGCGCCGAGGCCGACCGCTGCGAGATCCAGGACAGCACCGGCGACTACCCGGCGGTGTGGGTCAGCGACGGCGCGACGGCCGTCCTCACCGCGTGCCGGGTCCACGACGTACCGGACGCGCTCTTCGTCCTCGACCGCGGCTCGTGCGCGGAGGTCAGCGACAGCGATCTGTCCCGCATCCGGGGCACGGCGGTCTCGGTCAGCGGCGGCGCCACCGCCGAGCTCGGCGACTGCCGGATCCGGGAGGCCACCACCGGCGCCTGGTTCCGCGACCACGGCAGCGGCGGCACCCTCACCGGCTGCACCATCGACGCGACGGCGACCGGGGTGATCGTCACCAAGGGCGCGGACCCCACCTTCGAGCAGTGCTCGGTGAGTTCACCGCTGGAGGCCGGCTTCTACGTCTCGGCGGAGGGCCGCGGCACCTTCCGGCACTGCCGGGTGACCGGCAGCGGCGGCTACGGCTTCCACGTCATCGACGGCTGCCGGGCCACCCTCAGCCACTGCCGCACCGAGCGCTGCGCGCGCGGCGGTTACGAGTTCGCGGACGGCGGGGCGCAGGGGCCGGTGAGCGAGGGCTGCACGAGCGACGAGCCCGTCGTCCTGCCCGCCGTGGAGCGGGCCCCGCTGCCGGCCCCGGCCGCGCCGCCGAAGCCCGCGGTGGAGCCGGCCGCGCCACCGGCGGGTTCCTCCCGCCCCGCCACGGCCGTCCTCGGCGAACTCGACAGACTGGTCGGCCTGGACAGCGTCAAGCGGGAGGTGCGGGCGCTCACCGACATGATCGAGGTCGGCCGCCGCCGCCGGGAGGCCGGCCTCAAGGCCGCGTCCGTCCGCCGCCATCTGGTCTTCACCGGCTCCCCCGGCACCGGCAAGACCACCGTCGCCCGCCTCTACGGCGAGATCCTCGCCTCCCTCGGCGTGCTGGAACGCGGCCACCTGGTCGAGGTCTCCCGGGTCGACCTGGTCGGCGAGCACATCGGTTCCACCGCCATCCGCACCCAGGAGGCGTTCGAACGGGCCCGCGGCGGCGTCCTGTTCATCGACGAGGCGTACGCGCTCGCCCCCGAGGACTCCGGCCGGGACTTCGGCCGGGAGGCGATCGACACCCTGGTGAAGCTGATGGAGGACCACCGGGACGCGGTGGTCGTGATCGTCGCCGGCTACACCGCCGAGATGGAGCGCTTCCTGACCGTCAACCCCGGTGTCGCGTCCCGCTTCTCCCGCACCATCACCTTCGGCGACTACGCGCCCGAGGAGCTGTTGCGCATCGTGGAACAGCAGGCGGAGGAGCACGAGTACCGCATCGGCGCGGGCGCGCCCGAGGCGCTCCTCGGCTACTTCCGCGCGATCCCCCGGGGCCCGGCGTTCGGCAACGGCCGTACGGCACGCCAGACGTTCGAGGCGATGGTGGAACGCCACGCGGGCCGGGTGGCCCAGCTGTCCCACCCGAGCACCGACGACCTGACCCTCCTGTACCCCGAGGACCTGCCGGCCCTGCCATGACGACCGACCCCCCTCACGCCCACGGCATGCTCGACGTGGGCGACGGCCACCGCATCCACTGGGAAGTCTCCGGGAACCCCGACGGCAAGCCGGCCGTCGTCGTCCACGGCGGCCCCGGCTCGGGCTGCCACCCCGGCATGCGCCGCCCCTTCGACCCGGACCGCTACCGCGTCGTCCTCTTCGACCAGCGCGGCTGCGGCCGCAGCACCCCGCACGCGGCCGACCCCACGACGGACCTGCGCCACAACACCACCGCACATCTCGTGTCCGACATGGAACGGCTGCGGGAGCACCTGGGCATCGACCGCTGGCTGCTGTACGGCGGTTCGTGGGGCTCCACGCTGCTGCTGGCCTACGCCGAGCGGCATCCCGGTCGGGTGTCGGAGATCGTGATCGCCGGAGTCACCACGACGCGGCGCTCGGAGATCGACTGGCTGTACCGGGGCGCGGGCCGGTTCTTCCCCGAGCAGTGGGAGCGCTTCGTGGCGGGCGCGGGCGTCGCCGCCTCGGACGACCTGATCGCCGCCTACGCGCGCCGGACGGAACACCCGGACCCGGCGGTGCGGGACCGGGCGGTGGAGGACTGGTGCGCCTGGGAGGACGCGGTCCTGTCCGGCGAGACGAAGTCCGGCGCGCCCCGCCCGTACGGCGACCGCCCCTCGGCGGCCCGGCGCGCCCTGGTGCGCCTGTGCGCCCACTACTTCTCCCACGGCGCGTGGCTGGAGGAGGGGGCGCTGCTGCGCGACGCGGGACGCCTGGCCGGCATCCCGGGCGTCCTGGTCCACGGCCGCCTGGACCTGGCGGGCCCGCTGGGCACGGCGTGGGAGCTCCACCGGGCGTGGCCGGACGCCGAGTTGATCGTGGTCGAGGAAGAGGGGCATACGGGCGGCGAGGTGACGGCACGTCATGTACGGGCGGCGCTGGACCGCTTCGCGGGAGCGGGCTGACAGCGGTTCAGCGGGCGGCAGCGGTCGGTGTCCGGCCCTGTTCGGCCTGCAGCAGGCGTTGCGCCTGCATGCGGGTGAGCGCCAGCAGGACCTGCGCGCTGTCCTTGTTCTTGTCCGCGTCCTGATACGTCAGGGTGGCCACTGCGGTGCCCACGCGCACGGTCATGGAGACGCTCGGCCCGCCGTAGGGAGCCCGGGGGCGGGAGGAGGCCCCGCTCTCGTTGCCGACCGCCGGCATGGAGACCTCCCGGCCCTCGGCCGCCCGGCTGCCGGTCACGTTCTTGAAGGCGGTGCCGGCCGTCCGTCGGTCGGGGTACGCGGCCAGGGAGATGTCCACGGTGCCGGCGTCCCCCGGCGGCCTGTACTGCGCCAGGCCCCGGCTCGAATGCAGGGTGCAGTCCCGCGAGGCATTGCCCGGCCGGCACCGCTCCGTCCACGGCACTTCGCGGACGCTCGACGGCATGACGCCGGGCTTCCAGCCGGCCGGCATGCTCGGCAGGTCCGGCAGGGCCACCCGCACCGCCGCGGCGTCGAGGGTCGTGTCGGGGTCGGGAGGAGCCGCCGGCAGGCTGCTGCTCGCCGGGCGGCCGTCCTCATGGGTGTCCGCCCCACCGCCGCACCCGGTCAGACCCCATACGAGCACCGCGGCGATTCCCCAGCCACGGCCGAACGGCCTGCGACGAACGAGCTCCACCGATTGCCTCCAGACTTCACCTTCGAACGCGAAGGCCGAGCATAAGGGCACCGTGTCCGCCGGGAATGATCACTCCCCCCCATACAGAAGGCCCGGCCCCCGTCGCCGATGACCGGGTCTCAGAACAACGCCGGCGGCTCGCCCCCCGGCCGCCCGTCCTCCCGCTCGACCTCGACCGTCATCTCCGCATCGTCCCCCACCGCCCCCAACTCCCACCCCGCCAGCCTCCGTCCGTCCACCACGACCGACACCCCGTCCTCGGCCGTCAGATACACATCCGGCCCGGCGACGGCCGCCACCCGCCCGGCCACCACGCACCGCGCCGACAACACGGCCGCCCCCGCCCCGGGTTGGATCCGCTCCAGATGGAAGACCTCGTCGTGGTGGACGGGCGCGAACGCCCGTACCGTCAGCGACTCGGGCAGACCGGGGACCGCACAGGCCCGGGCATGGAGCGCCCCCAGCTCGTCCTCCCGCACCGACCGCGGCGGCAGCGGACACCGCGCGGCCCTCTTCGCCGCGTACGGAAAGCGGTCCGGCACCCCGAGCGCGGCCCCCAGGACCGCCTCCGCCCGGCGCGCGGCCATCAACGGCCCGCGTCCGAGCAGGGCGTACGACAGCGCCGCCTGTTCGAGCAGCCGTACCCCGCCCCGCTCGGCGGCGGTGATGCCCGCCTTCACCAGGCCGGGGGCGAACCACGCGAGGTAGACGTCGTAGGGCCGCGGGTCGTCGGCCATCGTGTCGGCGGCGACGGAGCGCGAGCGGTCGAGCCGGGCGCAGTCGGCGCACTGGGCGGAGACGGCCGCGGGCGGCACGGACGCCCCCGTGGGGCACGGGGTGTGCCGCCCGCCCCGGCGCACGCCGACGCAGTGGCGCGCGTCCCCGAGGACGAAGCCCAGCCGCCGTCCCGGGGACAGCGGCGAGAGCCGTTCCCCGTGCAGCGGGTGCCGCCAGAGCACCGACGGGCCGGCGGTGCTCCAGCGGAGGCCGGTGCAGAGCCACTCCACAGGCACTCCCAACGGGTCAGCGGGTCATCTTGCGCGTGCTCCAGGCTATGCACGCGCCACCGGCGGCGAGCATAGCCACCGTGGTGAGCGCCGTGGACAGCGTGAACCGGTCCGCGAGGAGCCCGATCGCCGGCGGGCCGAGCAGCATGCCGCCGTAGCCGAAGGTGGACGCCGTCGCGACGCCGGAGGGCCCGGCGAGCTCGCCCGCGCGGCCGATCGCGACGGGGAAGGAGTTGGCCAGGCCGAAGCCGGTGATCGCGTAACCGGCGAAGGCCGCCCACGGGGTGGGGGCCAGCGAGCCGAGCAGCATGCCGGCCGCCGCGACGGCCCCGCCGGCCACCAACGTGCCGGTGCGGCCGAGGCGTTCGAGGAGCAGGGTGCCGCAGAGGCGGCCGAAGGTCATGAAGAGCGCGAAGAGCGAGTAGCCGATGGCGGCGGCGCCCGCGCCGGTGCCGAGGTCCTGCTGGAGGTGGAGCGCGCCCCAGTCGGCGAGCGCCCCCTCTCCGTAGGACGAGCAGAGCGCGATCAGGCCGAAGACGGCGACCAGCCCGCGCCGGCGCCCGGCGGACGGCGTCCTGGACGGGCCGTCCGGCACGGCGTGCTCGGCCTTCGGCGCCGGGTGGGCGAGCAGCACCCGCCCGGCGGCGACGCTGACCACCACGCCGATCGCGGTGAGCAGCAGCAGGTGGCGGGTGGCCGAGAGGTGCCCGGCGAGCAGTCCGCCGAGTCCGGCGCCGAGCATGCCGCCGACGCTGTACGCGGCGTGGAAGCTGGGCATCACCGGCCGCCGCAGGGCGGTGACGAGGTCGACGGCGGCGCTGTTCATGGCGACGTTGATCGCGCCGTAGGCGGCCCCGAAGACGAGCAGGACCAGGCCGAGCGCGAGCGCCGAATGCGTCAGCGGGGGCAGGGCGATGCCCAGGGCCAGGCAGAACCCGGCGACGGCGGTCACCGGGTGGCTGCCGAAGCGCCGGCACAGGCGCCCGGTCAGCATCATGACCGCGACGGAGCCGGCGGACACACCGAGCAGGGCGAGCCCGAGGGCGCTCGGGGAGGCTCCGGTCTGGTGTTTGATGGCGGGGATGCGGACCACCCAGCCGGCGAAGAGGAAACCGTCCAGGGCGAAGAAGACGGTGAGCGCGGCGCGGAGGCGGCGGAGTACGGGGTCTACGGGGGCGGCGGCGGGAGGGGGACTCTGCCGGAGGACGGCCGTCCTTATTTTGTTTAGCGTCGGCACAAAGTCAGAATAGGGGCGTGACCCAGACTCGGACAACACGTTTGGAGCGCGGCCGCTCCGCCCTCGGCCCCGCCCTGGAGCTCGTCCACACCGGCCGCGCCCCCACGCGCGCCGTGCTCACCGCCGAACTCGGCGTGACCCGGGCGACGGCCGGCGCCGTGGCCGCCGAACTGGAGGCGCTCGGCCTGATCACGGTCGACGCGCGCCCGGCCGCCGCCGCGGGATCGCAGGGCCGCCCCTCGCACCGGCTGTCCGTCGCCCCCGACGGGCCCGTCGTGCTCGCCGCGCAGATCCACGCGGACGGCTTCCGGGCCGCGCTGGTGGGCCTCGGCGGACGGATGGTCGCCACCGCGCCCGGCTGCATGACCGTACCCGCCGACCCGGCGCACATCATCGGCACGGTCGTCGACGCGGGCGCGCGACTGCTGCGCGAGACCGGCCGGCAGTGCCTGGGCGCGGGCCTGGCCGTGCCGTCCGCGGTCGCCGAACCGGAGGGCACGGCCCTCAACCCGCTCCACCTCTCCTGGCCGGCGGGCGCCCCGGTGCGCGCGCTGTTCGCGGAGGCGCTGGCCGGGGCGGGCGTGCTCGGCCCCCGCGGCGCCGTCGTCACCGGCGTGGCCGGCAACGACGTCAACCTCGCCGCCCTCGCCGAGCACCGGCACGGCGCCGGGCGCGGCGCGCGCCACCTGCTCTGCGTGGCCACCGGGCACCGCGGCGTCGGCGGCGCGCTGGTCCTGGACGGCCGTCTGCACAGCGGGAGTTCGGGCCTGGCCATGGAGGTCGGCCACCTCACCGTCAACCCGGCGGGCCTGCCCTGCCACTGCGGCTCGCGCGGCTGCCTCGACGTCGAGGCCGACCCGCAGGCGTTCCTCACCGCGGCGGGCCGCGCCCCTGGCCCGGCGGGGTCCCTGCTCCACCAGGCCACGGAGCTGATCCGCACGGCCCTCGACGACGACCCGGCCGTCCGCTCGGCCGTGGAACTCCTCGTCGACCGCCTCGGCCTGGGGCTCGCGGGCCTGGTCAACATCCTCAACCCCGACCGCGTCGTCCTCGGCGGCCTGCACCGCGAACTCCTCGCCGCCGACCCGGACCGCCTGCGCGCCGTCGTCGCCGACCGCAGCCTGTGGGGCCGCAGCGGCAGCGTCCCGATCCTGCCCGGGACGCTGGACCACGGCAGCCTGATCGGCGCGGCGGAGGCGGCGTGGCAGCCGGTGCTGGACGATCCGCTGGGGGTGCTGGGGTAGGGGCCCTCAGGAGAAGCCGAGCATGCCGGGCGAGTCGATGTCGACGGTCACCGTGCCGGGCGGGTAGGCGTTCTCCTTGGCGGTCAGCAGGATCGACATCGCAGGGAACTCCGGGCGCGGCGAGGCGCAATACAGGGCGTGGCAAGTGTCCGGGCCGCCGTACCCGTCCCGGACCATCGTCCCGACAGTGACTGCCGCGACCGTGTCGAGATCATCGACAACGACCGCAGGGAAGCGGAGAACGCGGCGCGAGACGTCCTCGTCGGCCGCCTCGGCCTGCACCAGGCACAGGGCGGGGATTGTCAGTCGTTCCCCAGGCCGTTTGGGCGCGTTGCCCGCGAGCAGGTTCAGCGTCTTATGGCCCTGCGCAAGCGCCATGACAGCACTGGTGTCGAAAATGATCACGCGGCAGCGCCCCGGGAGGCACGGACCTTCTCGGCAGCCATCCGGTAGATATTGCCGAGCACGTCGGGCGCGTTGTCGAACTCTTCGTCGCTGATGTCCAGGCCGATCACCTGTCGCACCACTTCCCGGCTCGCCGCGAGGCGCTCCGCGCGCTGCGCGGCGGTCAGCTGCTCGGCGGCGAGCGCCTCCACCAACTGCCCGATGTTCAGCCCCCGTTCCTTCGCCAGCTCCGCGAGGTGATCACGAGTCGCCTTGGAAACCTGAATCGTCGTCGTCGCCATATGCACAATGTAGCGCCGCCACAGCGCTGGGGCTCCCGATCCATAGGATCAACCACTCGCTCCAGCGACCCCTCAAACCGGCGTCCGCTCACGCCCCACCGGCACCGCGACCGCCGGCTCGAACCCCGCGGCCGCCCCGCCCACCCGCTCCCCCCACGGATCCGCTACCGCCGGCACCGGCAGCGTGAACCACACCGCCTTCCCCCCGTCGGCCCGCCGCCGCACCCCCCAGCTCGCGCTCAGCGCCGCGACCAGCGCCAGCCCCCGGCCGTGGAGGCTGCCGCCGTCGGCCGCGCCCACGCACGGCACCCGCGGGTCGTGGTCACGGACGGACACGGTCAGCCGGTCGAGCACCAGCGTGAGCTCGACCGTGCACCGCTTGTCCGGCCCGGTGTGCTGGTGGACGTTGGTCAGCAGCTCGGTGACGCCGAGCGCGGCCGGGTCGATGAGCGGATCGAGGTGCCAGTAGCGCAACTGCGCAGATACGATTCTTCGGATCTGGCCGATCCGCTGCGGCAGGGCCTGGAGCTCGACGGAGCAGTGCTTGTTCACTCGGCTGATCACGGCTGCGACTCCCCGGATGAAGTAGGGCTGGCCTGACGCAGATACGTGCCGCGGTGCGCGCCCGTCCCGGTCCCGCGCACGGGGGCGGGAATCGCCACCCGTACGCGACGGAGACACCGATCCGGAACGCGACCGTCGATGAACCCTCGGTGAGGCGGTACGCACAAGAGTCCGCCCTGTGCGTCGCCCCCGCAACTCGTACCCCTCAGTCCGGCCCGCCCTCCCGGGCCGCCCGCACCACCGCCAGGAAGCGGCGGACCTCCTCCTCGGGATCGGAGGAGCCGTCCTCCCCCAGCGCGAGGACGTAGCGCGTCCCGTTCACCGTCGCCGTCGCGCGCGCCCGGTCCCGGCCGGCGAACCACGGCCGACGGGCCTCCACCGAGTCCACCGGGGCGCTGTCGATTTCCGCCCCGTAGCTGGTGAGGAGCTCCAGCCGGCCGTCGCGGATCTTCACCTGACCGGCCCGCGTGAGGGAGCGCAGGGAACGGTCGATCCGTACCCCTTTCGCGCTGAACTCCGGGAACTCCGGTTCCGCCACGGCGCACCGCCTCTCGGCCGAAGGGTCGTCTGCAGTTCGTCTGGTGCCGCTGTTCGTCCGCTGCTGTTCGTCTGCTGCGCAGTGTGCCCGCGCACCGGCGCCCGCACCAGGGGCCGTTTCCGAGCGCACAGGCGAAAATGCCGGTGAGGCCGGTGCCCCTGTGCGCCGGTGCCGTGAGGAGTGGTGCGCCGTGAACAGCCCAGGAGACCCCGGCGGTCCCACCGCCACCCTCGATGTGGACCGCAGCGATCCGGCATACCGCGCCTGGCTCAAGGACGCGGTCCGCAAGGTGCAGGCGGATGCCAACCGCTCCGCCGACACCCATCTGCTGCGCTTCCCGCTGCCCGCCGAGTGGGACGTCGACCTCTACCTCAAGGACGAGTCGACCCACCCCACCGGCAGCCTCAAGCACCGGCTCGCGCGCGCTCGCTGTTCCTGCACGCCCTGTGCAACGGCTGGATCCGGCCCGAGGCCCCGGTGATCGAGGCGTCCAGCGGCTCGACCGCGATCTCGGAGGCGTACTTCGCCCACCTCGTCGGGGTGCCGTTCATCGCCGTCATGCCGCGCAGCACGAGCCCGGAGAAGTGCCGGCTCATCCAGTTCCACGGCGCGCGCTGCCACTTCGTGGACGACCCGCACATGATGTACGAGGAGGCGATCGCGCTCGCGGAGCGCACCGGCGGCCACTACATGGACCAGTTCACCCACGCCGAACGCGCCACCGACTGGCGCGGCAACAACAACATCGCCGAGTCCGTCTACCAGCAACTGCGGCGCGAACGCCACCCGGAGCCCGCCTGGATCGTGGCCACGCGCGGGCACCGGCGGCACCTCGGCGACCTTCGCCCGCTACGTCCGCTACCTCCAGTACGACACCCGGATCTGCGTGGCCGATCCGGAGAACTCCTGCTTCTTCGACGGCTGGTACGACCACGACCCGCTCGCGCGCAGCGCACGCGGCTCGCGCATCGAGGGGATCGGCCGCCCGCGCATGGAACCCAGCTTCCTGCCCGGCGCGATCGACCGGATGATGAAGGTCCCGGACGCGGCGAGCGTCGCCGCCCTGCACACCCTGGAGGAGGCCCTCGGCCCGCAAGGCGGGCGGCTCGACCGGCACCGGGCTGTGGAGCGCACTGAAGATCGTCGCGGAGATGGTCGCCGAGGGCACCCCGGGCAGCGTCGTCACCCCTGCTGTGCGACCCGGGCGAGCGCTACCTCGACAAGTACTACTCCGACGCGTGGCTCGCGGCGGAGGGGCTGGACGTCGCGCCCTACGACGCGGTGCTCACGGAGTTCCTGACGACGGGCCGGTGGCGGGGCTGACGGCCCCGCCACCGGGCGGCCAGGTACCGGTCGAGGGCCCGGAGCGCGTCCCGGAGGGCCAGGCCGAACACCGGCCGGGCGAGCCGCAGGGCCCAGCGCACGGGGGCCGGCGCGTCGACGGCGAGCGTCCAGCGGACCGCGGTGCCGCGGCCGTCCGGCGAGAGCCGCCAGTCCTCCAACAGGCTTGCGGGCCGGGGACGTTGGTGACGTCCACGCGGTACGCGAAGCGGCGCGGCGCGTCCGCCGCCCATCACCGTCTCGACGAACCGGGCCCCGCCCACGAGCCGGATCTCCCTGCGGCTGCGCCCCGCGCCCGCCACGGGCCGCGCCAACGTCACCACCCGGAACCAGCGGGACCATCCCGTCACGTCCTCGGCGAGCGCCCGGTGCACCCGCGCGGGCCCGGCCGCCGTCCGCCCGGCGAACGTCATCCGCAGCGGGGCGCTCACGCGGGCGGATCCGTCGGCGAAGTCGGCGCCCACGGGGCGGAGTCTGCGCGGCATTCGGGCCCCTCGGGCGATCGATCCGGTGCGCGGCGGGCGCCGGCGGGACGGCAACTGTAGCTCGCGGGGCGCGGGTTGTCTCCAGCGCGCGCCCCGGCCCTGCGGCCGGTTGTTGCCGGGGGATTCTGCCCCCGGCCCGCCCTTTCACACCGTTTCCCCGGGGCAAGCCCCCCCCGGACCCCGCAACGCGGCTGCGCCGCGTTGGCCGGGGGCTGCGCCCCCTGGACTCCTGAACCGCGCTCCGCACGGTGGGCGGGGCTCCGCCCCCTGCACCCCCACCGGGGGCTGCGCCCCCTGGACCCCCGACTGAGCTGCGCCGCCTGGGCACCTACCGGGGGCCTGCGCCCCTGGCCCCCTGCAACCGCGCTTCGCGCGGTTTGTCCTCAAGCTCCCCCAGAGGGGGCACCCCCAGCGGGCTGATTCAGCCTGTCCGGCGTTTGAGGACGAGCGGCGGAGCCGCGATAACGGGTCCGGGGCGGAGCCCCGGAGCAGGGGTGCAGGGGGCGCAGCCCCCGCCCCACCCGCGCGCAGCGCGGTGCCCGGGCCCCGGGGCTTCGCCCCGGAAGAAACTGGGGGCACCTCCCAGCGGTAGCCGGGGGAGAAAGGGCGGGACCGGGGCGAATCCCCCCACCGTCACTCCCGCCCCGCCGGCACCGATCCGCCGCCGAAACCACCTTCCGCGCCACCGGATGCGTCCGCACGATCTCCGCCAGCGTCGTCTGCCCCGCGTGACCCGCGCGAACGCGCGCGCCACGCCGGGCCGAAGCCGGTCACCGCCGCGTGGAAGACGCCCGGCTTCCGGCTGAAGATGGCCAGGACCCGGCGGCCCACGCCCCATCTCGACGCCGAGCCCGGCCTTGATGGCGAAGGCGTAGTTGAGGGCCTGACGGCGGGCGTCGACCGCGTCCTGCGCCTCGGCGATGCGCACGGCCCACTCGCCGGCCAGCTTCCCGGAGCGCAGCGCGAAGGAGATGCCCTCGCGGGTCCAGGGCTCCAGGAGCCCGGCCGCGTCGCCGCAGACGATGACCCGCCCGCGCGAGAGCGGCGAGTCGTCGGAGCGGCAGCGGGTCAGATGCCCGGAGGAGACGCTGGGCTCGAAACCGGCCAGCCCGAGGCGGCCGATGAAGTCGTCGAGGTACCGCTTCGTCCCGGCGCCCTCGCCCCGCGCGCAGATCACACCGACCGTGAGCGTGTCCCCCTTGGGGAAGGACCCAGCCGTAACTGCCGGGCAGCGGGCCCCAGTCGATGAGCACCCGGCCCGCCCAGTCCTCGGCGACCGACGGCGGGACGGGGATCTCGGCCTCCAGGCCGAGGTCCACCTGGTCGAGCTTCACCCCGGACGTGCGCCCCTATCCGGCCGGCGCTGCCGTCCGCGCCGACGACCGCGCGGGCCAGCACCGTCGTGCCGTCGCCCAGGACGACGGCGACCGTGCGCCGGTCGGGCACGGCCGGCCGTGCTGCTCGACGCGCGAGACGGTGACCCCGGTGCGCAGCTCGGCACCCGCGGCCTGCGCCATCTCGACGAGGCGGGCGTCGAACTCCGGCCGGTTGATGAGCCCGAAGAGCATCTTCTTCGACCGCCGGGTCCGCGTCAGCTTCCGTTGGGGAGAACGTGACGGCGTGGCGATACCTGGTTAGTGGGTGCGGGATCATGTTGGGGGGCTTTAGGTTCGAAGCGCGGGAGGCGGGGCCAGGGTGCGGGTCGGGCGGGAAACGGGCCGATGTATGAAAGGGCCGGGAAATGGGGGGAGGCGGGCAAAGCCGGGCAGTGGTCTATGTAGGGGCGGGGCGTATGCTAGGCTGCGGCGCTGTCTCCAGGTAGCAGCACGCCGGCGGCCGGTCCCCCGGCCATTGTGCCCCGCGGCGAGGTGCCAGGCCGAGGGGCTGACCGGCTGCAAGGGCCGCCGCGCCCAACAGACGGTATGCGACGACATCACTGGCAGCTGCCTGGGTCCGTCGTTCGTCTGCGACTAGTGCGTTGTCGCTGCTCACGCTCGTGTTTCCACCTTGCACCCTGTATCGATCTCGTCTTGGTGACTGCGGAATCTCGGTACCCGGTCTCCATCGGACGCTGCTCCGGCGACCGTTCGGGGGGGCTGCCTGCCCTGCATCCTACGCACTCGTCGGCGAGGCCGCGCCGCGGGACGGGAATAGGGTTCCGGCCGGTGGGATCATCGCCGGAGGACGCATGAAATGGATCTGGACTTGGCGTTCATCATGGCCCTTACTGTACGACCTCACACGCGCGTGGCACGCCGAGGAGCGTTCTCATGGACGTTAGCCTCGCGCTGTCCGGTTACCTGCTTTCCTGGGGAAAGGATTTTAATAAGATGGGAGAGAGCTATTCCGCCCAGCGCTCTCGCGGCGAACCGTCGCCGGCCCTGCAAGAATGCCCATGCGGGGCGCAGGGCGTAGCTGACCGAACTGTTGCGGGCGTTCGGTGAGCGTTCCGTGCGACGAGGCGCAGTTTCCTCCGGCGAAAGAGCGAAGGGCGAGGGGTGCGGCGAACTGGGGGTGGCCGAGGCGCGCTGGGCGGCAAGCGCGAAGGATTCCAAAGGTATCTGTCGCCGCTGCAGTGCTGGTACAGCTTCCCGGACGGCACTCCTAGTCGCGTCTTTAGCTGCATAGCCTGCTCCGGGCGCGGAGGGCCTCTCGCAGGTGGTGTCTTACGCGCAACTACGACGTTGCATAGGCCGCCGTCATTGACGAGACGCTGGGTCTGCCCCGGCCCTTCGAGGCTGTACGGAGGTCGGGGACGGCCGCTGGTAACGGGGCGCGGCGCG
>NZ_BAAAXZ010000045.1:0-17629 GCF_039535865.1 Streptomyces thioluteus | reverse complement strand
ATGTGCCAGAGGGCGGCCCCTCGACATAACCTAGGTCGGGGTCGGCGCCCGGTGCATGTTGGAATTGGCTGTATGTAGGGCCCGGTCTCGGCGGTCGTCGCGGTGCCCGTTCGGTGCTGGTGGACTCGTGTCCCAGGTGACTTCCAGACGAACTTAATCTCGGGGCGAGCAAGCGCTGCCCGTACGTCCCTATCATGTCTTTTCCTCGGAACCAGCGCACCTCGCTCGGAACATATCCTATCGGTTGCATGGATCGGGATCTTTATCGGATTTTCTACTTTCCTTCGTGTCCGGGTACTGTTGGCTGCCACCGAACCCACGGCTTCCGGGGTTAGCGCCAGTCAGGGTCGAGTTCATCTCTTCAGCCGTCGGATCGTCGATCTCAGGTGCGCTGAATCAACCATACGTGAAGTTCGGTGGTGTGCTCACCATCATCGTCTTCACGTGACCGGAAACTGGGAGTCGGAGCTATCTTACATTGCCTTCGTCGACGCTTGGATCTGCGTAGATGCCCCGTCGGGTGTATGTGCCCATAGATAGGGATAGAGTGTTGGGCCGGTTTTTCGATCGGCCGTCCGGTTCCTACGGCGTTTTGCATGGTCGGCGTCACGTCGCTCGCCGCCAGCCGGTCGGCTTTGGTCGTCATGTCGCGGGTGGTCTGGTTCCTCGGTCGCGTGTTTGTTGGCTCTGTCCCGTCGGCTGCGGCGTGTGTGCTTCACGCGTGATTGTGCATGGGGTGGCGGGGCATCGCGTAGGGGTTTGGTCAGTCCGGGGTTCGGGGTTCACGAGTTTCGCCCAGTCGCCGGGCGCGCGACGTGCGGCCGTGGTTCTCTTCGACCGTTGGGCTCGCACACACTCTACGTGCGCCCACTCCGTTTGGTTCGACGAGGAATGCTACGTGAGCTCGGCCATGGACGCCGTCCAACTCCTCCTTGGCGTGACTGCTGCACGACAACGGCCCGTCGCGGTGACACCGAGTGACGGGCGGCGAGGGGTGTTGGAGAGGGAGGGAGAGCCTGGGGGGAGTGTGGCGGATGGTGCGGTGGGTCGAGTAAGAGGGGCGGGGCTGGAGTCGCGTGGGTGGAGTGAGGGGGGGGGGGGGGTGTGGGGTGTGGATGGGCGAAGCGTATGGCGAGGGGGGAAATGTACTGTATGGAACTCGCAAGACCCTGCGCCGGGACTTCGGCGACCAGGTCGCCCTGCTGGTGGACGGCGTCACCAAGCTGGACAAGGTCAAGTTCGGCGAGGCGGCCCAGGCGGAGACGGTCCGCAAGATGGTCGTCGCCATGGCCAAGGACCCGCGCGTCCTGGTCATCAAGCTGGCCGACCGCCTGCACAACATGCGCACCATGCGCTACCTCAAGCGGGAGAAGCAGGAGAAGAAGGCCCGCGAGACGCTGGAGATCTACGCCCCGCTGGCGCACCGGCTGGGCATGAACACCATCAAGTGGGAGCTGGAGGACCTCGCGTTCGCGATCCTCTACCCCAAGATGTACGACGAGATCGTCCGCCTCGTCGCCGAGCGCGCCCCCAAGCGGGACGAGTACCTGGCGATCGTCACCGACGAGGTCCAGGCCGATCTGCGCGCCGCCCGCATCAAGGCCACCGTCACCGGCCGCCCCAAGCACTACTACAGCGTCTACCAGAAGATGATCGTGCGGGGCCGGGACTTCGCCGAGATCTACGACCTGGTGGGCATCCGCGTCCTCGTCGACACCGTCCGCGACTGCTACGCCGCCCTCGGCACGGTGCACGCGCGATGGAACCCGGTCCCCGGCCGGTTCAAGGACTACATCGCGATGCCCAAGTTCAACATGTACCAGTCGCTGCACACGACGGTCATAGGGCCCAGCGGCAAGCCCGTCGAGCTGCAGATCCGCACCTTCGACATGCACCGCCGCGCCGAGTACGGCATCGCCGCGCACTGGAAGTACAAGCAGGAGGCCGTCGCGGGCGCCTCCAAGATCCGTACGGACGTGCCGAAGAACGCCGGCAAGAACCAGGACACCGTCAACGACATGGCCTGGCTGCGGCAGTTGCTCGACTGGCAGAAGGAGACGGAGGACCCGGGCGAGTTCCTGGAGTCCCTGCGCTTCGACCTCTCGCGCAACGAGGTCTTCGTCTTCACGCCGAAGGGCGACGTCATAGCGCTGCCGGCCGGCGCGACCCCGGTCGACTTCGCCTACGCGGTGGCACACCGAGGTCGGCCACCGCACCATAGGGGCCCGGGTCAACGGACGGCTGGTGCCGCTCGAATCGACCCTGGACAACGGCGACTTGGTGGAGGTCTTCACCTCCAAGGCACCCGGGCGCCGGCCCCTCCCGAGACTGGCTCGGCTTCGTCAAGTCCCCCCGCGCCCGCAACAAGATCCGGGCCTGGTTCTCCAAGGAGCGCCGGGACGAGGCGATCGGAGCAGGGCAAGGACTCCATCGCCCGCGCGATGCGCAAGCAGAACCTGCCCATCCAGCGCATCCTGACCGGCGATTCGCTGGTCACCCTCGCGCACGAGATGCGCTACCCCGACATCTCCTCGCTCTACGCGGCCATCGGCGAGGGCCATGTGGCGGCCCAGGGCGTGGTGCAGAAGCTCGTCCAGGCCCTCGGCGGGGAGGACGCGGCCACCGAGGACATCGAGGAGGCCGCGCCGATCCGCGGCCGCTCCAAGCGGCGTTCCTCCGCGATCCGGGCGTGGTCGTCAAGGGCGTCGACGACGTCTGGGTCAAACTGGCCCGCTGCTGTACGCCCGTTCCCGGCGACCCCATCATCGGCTTCGTCACCCCGCGGCACGGCAGTATCTACGTCCACGGCCGACTGCGTCACAAAAACCGTGTCGACTCAGCGCTCTCCAGCAGCCGTAGGGGAACTGATGCGATCATCGAGCGGCGCGTGGTGCGCCCACCCAGTCGTCGTCTTACACATCGTCGCCATCAGGTGGAGGCGCTCGACCGCTCGCGGCTCCTGTCGGACGTCACTCGTGTCCTGTCGGACCAGCACGTCAACATCCTCTCTGGCGTGCCGTGCAGACCTCCCGCGACCGGTTGGCGACCTCGCGCGTTCACCTTCGAGATGGGCGACCCCAAGCACCTCGGCCACGTCCTCAAGGCCGTCCGCGGGTGGAGGGCATCTACGACGTCTACCGCGTGACCTCGGCCCGCAGGCCGTAGCACGGCATACGAAAGGGCCCCCGGCGATCATTGCCGGGGGCCCTTCTCGCGCACGGGCGGTCAGCAGCTCAGCCGCCGAACTCCTCCAGGCCCTTCAGCGCCTGGTCGGCAGGGCTGCGGCCTGCTCAGCTCCTTGGCCAGCTTGGTCGGCCTTGGCCGGCGTTGCCCGCCGCCGGGCCTTGGCGATCTGGTCCTGGAGCTTGTCCACGGCGTCCTGGAGCTGCGGTCAGGCCGGCCGCACGGGCCCGCGCCTCCGGGTTGGTCCGCCGCCACTCGGCCTCCTCGGCCTCTGGATGGCGCGCTCGACCGCGTGCATCCGGCCCTCGATCTTCGGCCGGGCGTCCCGCGGCACATGGCCGATGGCCTCCCAGCGCTCGTTGACCGAACGGAACGCCGCCCGGGCCGCCTTGAGGTCCGTGACCGGGAGGAGCTTCTCGCGCCATCCGACGACCAGCTCCTCCTTCAGCGTCAGGTTGCCCTGCTGCTCGGCGTCGCGCTCCCGCGAACACCTCGCTGCGCGCCTGGAAGAAGACGTCCTGCGCGCCGCGGAAGCGGGCCCACAGCTCGTCCTCCGCCTCGCGCTGGGCGCGGCCCGCGGCCGTCCACTCGGTCATCAGGTCCCGGTACCGCGCGCGGTCGCGCCCCAGTCCGTGGACCCCGGACAGGCGCTCCGCCTCGGCGACCAGCTTCTCCTTGACCTTGCGGGCGTCCTCGCGCTGCGCGTCCAGCGACGCGAAGTGCGCCTTGCGCCGCTTGGAGAACGCCGAGCGGGCGTGCGAGAAGCGGTGCCACAGCTCGTCGTCCGTCTTGCGGTCCAGCCGGGGCAGGCCCCTTCCAGGTGTCGACCAGGGCCCGCAGCCGCTCGCCGGCCGAGCGCCACTGCTCGCTGGCCGCCAGCTCCTCGGCCTCCGCGACGAGCGCCTCCTTGGCCGTACGGGCCTCCTCGGACTGCTTCGCCTTGGCCGCCTTGCGCTCCTCGCGGCGCGCCTCGACCGTGGCGACCAGCTTGTCCAGACGCTCCCCGAGCGCCGCCAGATCGCCCACCGCGTGGTGCTCGTCCACCTGCGTCCGCAGGTGCTCGACGGCGGTCATCGCGTCCTTGGCCGACAGGTCCGTGGTCCTGACACGGCGTTCGAGGAGGCCGATCTCCACGACCAGGCCCTCGTACTTGCGCTCGAAGTAGGCAAGGGCCTCCTCGGGGCTCCCCGCCTGCCACGAGCCGACGACCTTCTCGCCGTCGGCGGTACGCACGTACACCGTCCCCGTCTCATCGACGCGGCCCCACGGGTCGCTGCTCACAGCGCCTCCTCCACATGATGCCGGGGCCGGTTCGCGGCCCGCGTGCATCGTCCACAGTTGTCCCGGCAGGGCCGCGCCCCGCCCGGTCCGGCGGCTTGATCCATTGACTGCCGATTGGTGCTGTCGGGGTGCCTCGCAGCCGCCGGGAGCAGGCACCCCGCACAACGCCAACATAGGCGAACGGCGGCCCGGCTGTCCGTATCCCGCGACCGAAATTTCGCCCTCCGGCCACGGGTGCGGAAAGCCGCGCCCGGCTCAGGACTTGGCGACCGTCGCCTTGTCGATGACGCCGTCGCGTTGGGCGGACCGTCGGGTCCGCCGCCCTGCACGCCGGCGTCCGCGATCTTCTTGAGGGTCTTCATGCCCTCGGCGCCGATCGTGCCGAGCGGCGTGTACTGCGGCGGCAGCGGGCTGTCCTTGTAGACGAGGAAGAACTGGCTGCCGGTGGAGTGGGGCGCCTGGGTCTTGGCCATGGCGACCATGCCGGCGGGGTAGATCTTCATCCCCGCCTTCTTCATCTCCCGGGTCGAAGGCTCCTTCAGTGCCGGGTCCTTGAGGTTCTCCTCCGCCAGCGTGTAGCCTGGGGACCGCCCTGGCCGGTGCCCTGCGGGTCGCCGCACTGCAGGACGGAGATGCCCGGCGGCCGCGCCGGTCAGGCGGTGGCACCTGGTGTGGTCCAGATAGCCCTGGGGGCCGCCGGGAAGTTGAAGGAGTTGACCGTGTGCGGGGCCTTCGCCGCGTCCATCGCTGATGTGCGATGGAGCCCGCAGGTGGTCTTGAGGTTCATCACGTACCGACGCCGACTCGTGTCCGACGCTCATACTCCGGCTCCGACTTCCACGTACTTCGTGGCCGGGGAGCCGGGGGCGGGCTTGGCGCAGGGGTCCGGGCCCTTGGTGGGGGTGGGCAGATCGGTCGGCGCGGCATCGGCCGAGGCCTTCTTGCCGTCGTCCCCGCGCCGCCCAGGGCGCCGCTCGCGTAGGCGGTGGGCGCCCACGGCGACCACCACGGCGAGGCCGGCCGCGATCACCGCGTTCCGGCGCCGCGCCTTGCGGCGCACCTGCTCGCGGCGCTGCTGCTGCCGCTCGAACTTCTCCCGGGCGAGCTGCCGCCGCCGCTGCTCGTTACTGACCACCGGGTCGTCTCCTCGTGCTTCTCGTCCGTCGCTCGTCCGTGGTGAGCCGCGTGTTGCGAGTGTGCCCGTACCGTATACGGTTCGCGGCCGCGCACCCGCCGCCGGTAGGCTCTGATCCGGCCGAGGTGCCGGAAGGGCACGCCCGCCGGACCTCCGCCGCGTCGATGCAGGCCGACATTTAAGGACGAACGTGCTGATTGCCGGGTTCCCCGCCGGGGCCTGGGGGACCAATTGTTATCTGGTCGCCCCCGCCGCGGGCGAGGAGTGCGTGATCATCGACCCGGGCCACCAGGCCGCCCAGGGAGTCGAGGAGACGCTCAGGAAGCATCGGCTCAAGCCCGTCGCCGTCGTCCTCACCCACGGCCACATCGACCACGTCGCGTCGGTGGTGCCGGTGTGCGGTGCCCACGACGTCCCCGCCTGGATCCACCCCGCCGACCGCTACATGATGAGCGACCCCGAGAAGGCGCTCGGCCGGTCCATCGGGGCGCAGCTCCTGGGGGAGCTGACGGTGGGGGAGCCGGACGACCTCAAGGAGCTCTCCGATGGCAGCACGCTTCAGCTGGCGGGGCTCGAGTTCTCCGTCGCGCACGCGCCCGGCCATACCAAGGGGTCGGTGACCTTCCGGATGCCCGAGACAACCGAGATCCCCTCGGTCTTCTTCTCGGGCGACCTGTTGTTCGCCGGCTCCGTCGGACGCACCGACCTGCCGGGCGGTGACCACGCCGAGATGCTCGATTCGCTGGCCCGTGTGTGCCTGCCGCTCGACGACTCGACCGTGGTCCTCTCCGGCCACGGCCCCCAGACGACCATCGGCCAAGAGCGCGCCGCCAACCCGTATCTCCGCGAGGTGGCCGCCGGCCAGGGAACCGGATCCCCGGCTCCGCGACGAGGAATGTGACGAAAGCTTCCGTGAGCACCTTCAAGGCCCCCAAGGGCACCTACGACCTCCTGCCCCCCGACTCGGCGACGTACCTCGCCGTGCGCGAGGCGATCTCCGCGCCGCTCCGGCGCGCCGGCTACGGCTACGTCGAGACCCCCGGGTTCGAGCAGGTCGAGCTGTTCTCCCGCGGTGTCGGCGAGTCCACCGACATCGTGACCAAGGAGATGTACACCCTCACCACGCGCGGCGGCGACGAGCTCGCGCTGCGCCCCGAGGGCACCGCCTCCGTGCTGCGCGCCGCGCTGGAGGCCAACCTCCACAAGGCCGGCAACCTGCCCGTCAAGCTCTGGTACTCCGGCTCGTACTACCGCTACGAGCGCCCGCAGGCCGGCCGTTACCGCCACTTCTCCCAGGTCGGCGCCGAGGCGATCGGCGCCGAGGACCCGGCGCTGGACGCCGAGCTGATCATCCTGGCCGTCGACGCGTACAAGTCGCTGGGCCTGAGCAACTTCCGTCTGCTGCTCAACTCGCTGGGCGACAAGGAGTGCCGCCCCGCCTACCGGGCCGCGCTCCAGGAGTTCCTCCGCAACCTCGACCTGGACGAGGACACCCGCCGCCGCATCGAGATCAACCCGCTGCGGGTCCTCGACGACAAGCGCGAGTCCGTCCAGAAGCAGCTCGTCGGCGCCCCGATGCTCCGCGACCACCTCTGCGAGGCGTGCAAGGAGTACCACGAGCAGGTCCGCGAGCTGCTGACCGCGGCGGGCGTCGCCTTCGAGGACGACGAGAAGCTGGTCCGCGGCCTCGACTACTACACGCGCACCACCTTCGAGTTCGTCCACGACGGCCTGGGCTCGCAGTCCGCGGTGGGCGGCGGCGGCCGCTACGACGGGCTGTCCGAGATGATCGGCGGCCCGGCGCTGCCGTCCGTCGGCTGGGCGCTCGGCGTGGACCGCACCGTGCTGGCGCTCAGGGCCGAGGGCATCGAGCTCGAACTCCCCGCCCCGACCCAGGTGTACGCGGTGCCGGTGGGCGAGGAGGCCCGCCGGGAGCTCTTCGGCGTGGTCACCGAGCTGCGCCGGGCCGGCGTCGCCACGGACTTCGCCTTCGGCGGCAAGGGCCTGAAGAACGCCATGAAGTCGGCCAACCGCTCGGGTGCCCGTTTTGCGCTGGTCGCGGGCGAACGGGACCTGGCCGAGGGCGTGGTGCAGCTGAAGGACCTGGAGAGCGGGGAGCAGAAGGCCGTGGCCCTCGACACCGTTGTGAGTGAAGTCCTTTCGGCCCAGGGCTGATTCACAGCCGGCTGGTGCAGAATGGGCGCCACCGTGACCGACTGATGGGAACTACGCCACTATGACGACCTCGGCCCTTGACCGTTCCGACACCGACGGCGTGGAGCGGGGCGGTCCCGCTCCGGGCACGGTGGGCGGCAGCCGTGCGTTCGCGCTGCTGCTGGTCGTCACGGGGGCGATGGGCCTGCTGGCCTCCTGGGTCATCACGCTCGACAAGAACAAGATCCTCGAGGCCAAGGCGGTCGGCAAGACCTTCACCCCCGGGTGCAGCCTCAACCCGATCGTCTCCTGCGGCAACATCATGGAGAGCGACCAGGCCCAGGCCTTCGGGTTCCCGAACCCGTGGCTCGGCATGGTCTGCTACGGAGCGATCATCGCCATCGGCCTGGCGCTCCTCGGCGGGGCCCGCTTCCCGCGCTGGTACTGGCTGGGCATGCAGGCCGGCACGCTCTTCGGCGTCGGGTTCTGCAGCTGGCTGCAGTACCAGTCGCTGTACGTCATCGGCTCGCTGTGCCTGTGGTGCTGCCTGGCCTGGGTCGCGACCATCGTCATGTTCTGCTACGTGCTGGTGCAGAACGTCCGGCACCGCTTCATCCCGCTGCCGGACGGGGCGCGGCGTGCGGTGCTGGAGTTCCACTGGGTGCTGCCGGTGCTGTGGATCGGCGTCATCGGGCTGCTGATCCTCACCAACTGGTGGTCGTTCTGGACGGGTCAGTCCTGATCCGATCGGCTGTCGGACCCGCTGTCAGTGGGGTGGCTTAGGGTTTCCGTGTGGAGCCCGACCTGTTCACCGCAGCCGCAGAGGACCGCCAGGAGAAGGATCCGGCGAGCAGTCCGCTGGCCGTCCGCATGCGCCCCCGCACCCTCGACGAGGTCGTGGGGCAGCAGCACCTGCTCAAGCCGGGCTCGCCCCTGCGCCGGCTGGTGGGGGAGGGCAGCGGCGGCCCGGCCGGGCCCTCCTCGGTGATCCTCTGGGCCCGCCCGGCATCGGCAAGACGACGCTGGCGTACGTCGTCAGCCAGGCCACCAAGAAGCGCTTCGTCGAGCTCTCCGCGATCACGGCCGGGGTCAAGGAGGTGCGGGCCGTCATCGACGGCGCCCGCCGCGCCTCCGGCGGCTACGGCCAGGAGACCGTCCTCTTCCTCGACGAGATCCACCGCTTCAGCAAGGCCCAGCAGGACTCCCTGCTGCCGGCCGTCGAGAACCGCTGGGTCACCCTCGTCGCGGCCACCACGGAGAATCCGTACTTCTCGGTGATCTCCCCGCTGCTCTCCCGCTCCCTGCTGCTCACCCTCCAGGCGCTCACCGACGACGACCTGCGCGGGCTGCTCCGCCGCGCCCTCACGGACGAGCGCGGCCTCGGCGGGGCCGTCACGCTCGCCGAGGACGCGGAGGCGCACCTGCTGCGGATCGCCGGCGGCGACGCGCGGCGGGCGCTGACCGCCCTGGAGGCGGGCGCCGGTGCGGCCATCGCCAAGGGTGAGCCGGAGATCGGCCTCCAGACGCTGGAGGAGACGGTCGACCGGGCGGCGGTGAAGTACGACCGGGACGGCGACCAGCACTACGACGTGGCCAGCGCGCTGATCAAGTCGATCCGCGGCTCGGACGTCGACGCCACGCTGCACTACCTCGCCCGGATGATCGAGGCGGGGGAGGACCCGCGGTTCATCGCCCGGCGGCTGATGATCTCGGCGAGCGAGGACATCGGACTGGCGGACCCCACGGCGCTGGCGACCGCGGTCGCCGGGGCACAGGCGGTCGCGATGATCGGCTTCCCCGAGGCGCGGATCACCCTCTCCCAGGTCGCCATCGCCCTGGCGCTCGCGCCCAAGTCCAACGCGGCGTATCTGGCGATAGACGCGGCGCTGGCGGACGTACGGGCGGGGCTGGCGGGGGCGGTGCCGCCGCATCTGCGGGACGGGCATTACAAGGGGGCGGAGAAGCTGGGGCATGCGCAGGGGTATGTGTATCCGCACGATCTGCCCGGGGGGATCGCCGCGCAGCAGTATGCGCCGGACGCGGTGCACGGGAAGCGGTATTACGAGCCGACGCGGTACGGGGCGGAGGCGCGGTATGCGGATGTGGTGGAGCGGGTACGGCAGCGTTTGTCGGGAGAGTGAGCCCCTGGCCCGCCCTTTCGCCGTTTCCCGGGGAGACCCCGGACCTCGTCCGCCCTTCCGGCGGAGTCCTCAAGCGCCGGACGGGCTGACCAGCCCGTCCGGCACGGGAGTCAATCCTCCGTCGCGTCGAAGAGGCGGTGCATCGCCCTCCGCAGGCCCGCCACGTCGCGCACCGGCTCCGGGAATTCGAAGCGCGCGTCGAAGGAGCGGTCCACCAGGGAGCCCTCGCCGCCCCGTGTGAAGCGGACCCGCAGGCCGAAGCGGTCCAGTGCCAGCGGCACGGCCCGGTCGTCCGCCCCGGCGGCCGCACGCTGCTCGCCGAGCAGCCGCCACAGCCGGCGCACCTGGTCCCCGTGGCCGGAGTGCAGATGCTGGAGCAGCTCCGTCTCGTACTCCGCGAGCGGGTCCGGCGCGGCCGCCGCGAAGGCGTCGGGGTCGACGCCCTCCGCGCCCCAGAGGTCGTCCACGGCCAGCTCGCCCAGCTCCAGCCGGACCATGACGCGGCCGGGCTCCACGACGCCCGGGACGATGGTGATCCACCCGGAGAGCCAGGCCCGCCCGCGGATGCGGTTGGGGACGGAGACCGGGGCCACGTCGGTGATCTCCAGGACCGCCGGGAGGTCGCCGTCCTGTGCGTGGGTCGCCGCCCGCACGGCCGGTGAGTCGGCCGGGAAGACGAGGTGGACGTCGCCGTCGCGGCCCACGCTGCGGGCCTCGGGGGAGAGCTGCTCGGGTCGGGGGGTCTCCAGCCCGGGTACGAGCAGCACCGCGGAGCATGTACTCTGTACGAGAGTTCGTGTGCGCTCGGCTGCTGACGGCATCCGGGCGGATTCAAGTCCGCTGGGACGCGGCTGACCACGATCTGATCGGACCTCCGTCATGTCGGCGCCATCGAGAGCGTCGGCCTTCTTCGTGTTGTCCGAGACGTGACTGGTGTTCCCCGGGCGAGACATGCGATCTCCTTGAGTAAGGTGAGCCTAACCTAACCTATTTCGGAGGTCTGGAGAACGTGCCTAACCAGTCGCGTCCCAAGGTCAAGAAGTCTCGTGCGCTCGGCATCGCGCTGACGCCGAAGGCCGTCAAGTACTTCGAGGCCCGCCCCTACCCGCCGGGCGAGCACGGCCGTGGCCGCAAGCAGAACTCGGACTACAAGGTCCGTCTGCTCGAGAAGCAGCGTCTGCGCGCCCAGTACGACATCAGCGAGCGCCAGATGGCGCGCGCCTACGACCGTGCCAAGAAGGCCGAGGGCAAGACGGGCGAGGCGCTGGTCGTCGAGCTCGAGCGCCGTCTCGACGCCCTGGTCCTGCGTTCGGGCATCGCCCGCACCATCTACCAGGCCCGCCAGATGGTCGTCCACGGCCACATCGAGGTCAACGGCGGCAAGGTCGACAAGCCGTCCTTCCGCGTCCGTCCCGACGACGTCGTGATGGTCCGCGAGCGCAGCCGCGCCAAGGCCCTCTTCGAGACGGCCCGCGCCGGTGGCTTCGCCGCCCGACGGTGAGACCCCGCGCTACCTCCAGGTCAACCTGGCCGCGCTGGCCTTCCGCCTGGACCGCGAGCCGAACCGCAAGGAGATCCCGGTGATCTGCGACGAGCAGCTCGTCGTCGAGTACTACGCCCGCTAAGTCGGACGTAGCACCCTTCTTCTCCGGTCGGCCCGCCGCTTCCCGCCCCCGTGGCGCGCGAAGCGGCGGGCCGCCGTGTTTTTCGGGCCGTCAGGGGCCGAAACGGAGTACGGGAGGCCACCCCCGGCGCGATAAGGTCGGTATCCGACGTTCTACGTGTGTGACCAGCTGTGGTGACCAGCGACGACGAGCAGGGGAGCGGTGCAGTGTCCGGTGGAGAGGTGGCCGGGATCCTCGTGGCCGTCTTCTGGGCGATCCTGGTGTCCTTCATCGCCCTGGTCCTGGTCCGCCTGGCCCAGACGCTGAAGGCGGCCACCAAGCTGGTCGCCGACGTCACCGAGCAGGCCGTCCCGCTCCTCGCCGACGCCTCGGCGACCGTCCGCTCCGCCCACACCCCAGCTCGCCCGCGTCGACTCGATCGCCGCGGACGTCCAGGAGGTCACGGCCAACGCCTCCGCGCTGTCCTCGACCGTCTCCTCCGCCTTCGGCGGCCCCCTGGTCAAGGTCGCCGCCTTCGGGTACGGGGTGCGGCGGGCGATCGGCCGCAAGGGCGGCCCGGCGGAGCCCGAGCAGCGGGTGTTCACCGGCAGGACCGTCGGCAAGAAACTGCCGTCCGCCCGGCGCGGCGGCCGCCGTACCCGTGGGAAGGGTTGACCCAGAAATGTTCCGCCGTGCTTTTTGGTTCACCACCGGTGTGGCCGCCGGTGTGTGGGCCACCACCAAGGTCAACCGCACCCTGGACAAGCTCACGCCCGAGAGCCTGGCGCTCCAGGCCGCCGACCGTGCCGTGCTCGCCGGCCGTCGCGTCAAGCTCTTCGCCCTCGACATCCGCGACGGCATGGCACACCGCGAGGCGGCGCTCAAGGACGCGCTCGGCCTGGCGGCCGCGCCGGAGCCCGAGCCCCGGGCGCTCCCCGGGCAGCGGCCGCACCTCGTGGTCGTCGAACCACAGCATCCCCATCACTCGCTCACCCGGAAAGAGGACCACTGATGGAGTCCGCCGAAATCCGCCGCCGCTGGTTGCGCTTCTTCGAAGAGCGTGGACACACCGTCGTGCCGTCGGCGTCGCTCATCGCGGACGACCCGACGCTGCTCCTGGTCCCCGCCGGCATGGTGCCCTTCAAGCCGTATTTCCTCGGTGAAGTCAAGCCGCCGTTCAGCCGCGCCACCAGCGTGCAGAAGTGCGTCCGCACGCCGGACATCGAGGAGGTCGGCAAGACCACCCGGCACGGCACGTTCTTCCAGATGTGCGGCAACTTCTCCTTCGGTGACTACTTCAAGGAGGGCGCGATCAAGCTCTCCTGGGAGCTGCTGACCTCCTCGGTGGCCGACGGCGGCTTCGGTCTCGACCCCGAGAAGCTCTGGATCACCGTCTACCAGGACGACGACGAGGCCGAGCGGATCTGGCGCGACGTGGTCGGCGTCCCCGCCGAGCGCATCCAGCGCCTGGGCAAGAAGGACAACTTCTGGTCCATGGGCGTCCCCGGCCCCTGCGGCCCCTGCTCCGAGATCAACTACGACCGCGGCCCCGAGTTCGGCGCCGAGGGCGGCCCGGCCGTCAACGACGAGCGGTACGTGGAGATCTGGAACCTGGTCTTCATGCAGTACGAGCGGGGTGCCGGCGACGGCAAGGAGGACTTCCCGATCCTCGGCGACCTCCCCGCCAAGAACATCGACACCGGTCTCGGCCTCGAGCGCCTCGCCATGATCCTCCAGGGCGTGCGCAACATGTACGAGACGGACACCCTGCGCGTCGTCATCGACAAGGCCACCGAGCTGACCGGCGTCCGCTACGGCGCCTCCGACGCCTCCGACGTCTCGCTGCGCGTGGTCGCCGACCACATGCGCACCTCCGTGATGCTCATCGGCGACGGCGTCACCCCCGGCAACGAGGGCCGCGGCTACGTCCTGCGCCGCATCATGCGCCGCGCCATCCGCAACATGCGGATGCTGGGCGCCACCGGCCCCGGTCGTCGCCGATCTGATCGACGTGATCATCAACACGATGGGCCGGCAGTACCCGGAGCTCGTCTCCGACCGCAAGCGCATCGAGACCGTCGCGCTCGCCGAGGAGGCCGCCTTCCTCAAGGCCCTCAAGGGCGGCACCAACATCCTCGACACCGCCGTCACCGAGACCAAGGCCGCCGGCGGCACGGTCCTCGCCGGCGACAAGGCGTTCCTGCTCCACGACACCTGGGGCTTCCCCATCGACCTCACCCTGGAGATGGCCGCCGAGCAGGGCCTGACCGTGGACGAGGACGGCTTCCGCCGTCTGATGAAGGAGCAGCGGGACCGCGCCAAGGCCGACGCCAAGGCCAAGAAGACCGGCCACGCCGACCTCTCCGCCTACCGCGAGGTCGCCGACGCCTCCGGCGCCACCGACTTCACCGGATACACCACCACCGAAGGCGAGTCCACGGTCGTCGGCCTGCTCGTGGACGGCGTGCCCTCGCCCGCCGCCACCGAGGGCGACGAGGTCGAGGTCGTCCTCGACCGCACCCCGTTCTACGCCGAGGGCGGCGGCCAGCAGGCCGACCAGGGCCGCATCAAGCTGGACACCGGCGCCGTGATCGAGGTCCGCGACGTGCAGAAGCCGGTCCCCGGCGTGCACGTGCACAAGGGCGTCGTCCAGGTCGGCGAGGTGACCGTGGGCGCCTCCGCCTTCGCCGTCATCGACGTCAAGCGCCGCCGTGCCATCGCCCGAGCCCACAGCGCCACGCACCTCACCCACCAGGCGCTGCGCGACGCCCTGGGCCCGACCGCCGCCCAGGCCGGTTCGGAGAACGCCCCGGGCCGCTTCCGCTTCGACTTCGGCTCCCCGGCCGCCGTCCCCGGCGCCGTCCTCACCGATGTCGAGCAGCGGATCAACGAGGTCCTCTCCCGGGAGCTCGAGGTCGAGGCCGAGATCATGAGCCTGGACGAGGCCAAGAAGGCCGGCGCCATCGCCGAGTTCGGCGAGAAGTACGGCGAGCGGGTCCGTGTGGTGACCATCGGCGACTTCTCCAAGGAGCTGTGCGGCGGTACGCACGTCGCCAACACCGCCCAGCTGGGCCTGGTCAAGCTCCTCGGCGAGTCCTCGATCGGCTCCGGCGTGCGCCGCGTCGAGGCCCTCGTCGGCGCCGACGCGTACAACTTCCTGGCCAAGGAGCACACGGTCGTCGCCCAGCTCACCGAGCTGGTCAAGGGCCGTCCGGAGGAGCTGCCGGAGAAGATCTCCGGGATGCTCGCCAAGCTCAAGGACGCCGAGAAGGAGATCGAGCGCTTCCGCGCCGAGAAGGTGCTCCAGGCCGCCGCCGGGCTGGCCGAGGGCGCCAAGGACGTCCGCGGCGTCGCCCTGGTCACCGGCAAGGTGCCGGACGGCACCGGCGCCGACGACCTGCGCAAGCTGGTCCTCGACGTCCGCAGCCGGATCAACGGCGGCCGCCCGGCCGTCGTCGCCCTGTTCACCGTGGCCAACGGCCGTCCGCTGACCGTGATC
The DNA here is from genome assembly GCF_039535865.1 of Streptomyces thioluteus. Lineage (NCBI taxonomy): Bacteria > Bacillati > Actinomycetota > Actinomycetes > Kitasatosporales > Streptomycetaceae > Streptomyces > Streptomyces thioluteus. The sequence goes on along the minus strand of NZ_BAAAXZ010000045.1, from coordinate 2,632 downwards.
GCCACCAACGACGCCGCCCGCGAGCGCGGCCTCAAGGCCGGCGACCTGGTGCGCACCGCGGCCAAGACGCTCGGCGGCGGTGGCGGCGGCAAGCCGGACGTCGCCCAGGGCGGCGGCCAGAACCCGGCGGCCGTGGACGACGCCATGGCCGCCGTCGAGCGCCTCGTCGGGGAAGCGGCCTGAGCGTGCGACGAGGCAGACGCATCGCCGTCGACGTCGGGGACGCCCGGATCGGGGTCGCCTCGTGCGACCCCGACGGGGTCCTCGCCACCCCGGTCGAGACCGTGCCGGGGCGGGACATCCCCGCCGCGCACAAGCGGCTGGCGGCGGTGATCGAGGAGTACGAGCCCATCGAGGTGGTCGTCGGCCTGCCCCGCTCGCTCAGCGGGCGGGAGGGGCCGGCGGCGGCCAAGGTGCGCACGTTCGCCAAGGAGCTGGCCCGGCGCGTCGCGCCGGTGCCGGTCCGGCTGGTGGACGAGCGGATGACGACCGTCACCGCGGCCCAGGGGCTGCGTGCCTCCGGCGTGAGTTCCAAGAAGGGCCGGTCCGTCGTCGACCAGGCGGCGGCCGTGATCATTCTGCAGAACGCATTGGAGACCGAACGGGTGTCCGGCCGCCCTCCGGGCGAACCCGTCGAAGTGGTCATCTGATCGCGATACGGTAACCTTCCGCGCGACATGGCAGCTGTTCGAACGCCATCCATTCCGGACCAGACGATCGGACCCGCGCCCCTCCGAGGCGCCCGGCTGCCGCTGTGCGGCTCTAGGGGATAGATGACTGAGTACGGCCGGGGTTCCGGCTCCCAACCGTGGAATCCCGGCGACCCCCAGTACGGGGACCCGGGGCGCGAGGGTGGGCCGTACCCCCCTCAGCAGGGCGGGCAGCAGCCCTACTACGGTCAGCAGCAGTACCCCGAGCAGCAGCAGTACGGCTGGGACGCGGCGCAGGGCGGAGGCGCCCCCGCCGCTCCGGCCGGCTACTACAACGGTGCCGGGGACGGCTATCCGCACGGCTACGACACCGGTCAGCATCCCCATGTCCAGGGCCAGCAGGCGTACGACACGGGTCAGCACCCGCACGTCCAGGGCCAGCAGCCCTACGACACCGGCCAGCACCCGCACGTCCAGGGCCAGCAGCCCTACGACACCGGCCAGCATCCCCACGTCCAGGGGCAGCAGCCCTACGACACGGGTCAGCACCCCCACCTCCAGGGCGGCCAGGCGTACGACACCGGTCAGCACCCGCACGTCCAGGGGCAGCAGCCCTACGACACCGGCCAGCAGCCCCTGCCGCCCCACGCGCAGCGGCTCCCGCAGCAGCCGGCTCCTGCAGGGGAGCCGCACCAGGAGTGGCCGGACGGCTCCTCCACGGGCACGCAGCCCTACCCGCCCGAGGCCGAGCCGGCCCCGGCCCCCGCGTCCTCCCCGGCCATAGACCTCCTGCCCGGCGGCGGGGACGACGCCGACGAGGACGACGCTCCCCGGCGCGGCCGGCGCGGCGGCAAGGGCAAGCAGGCCCCCAAGCGCCGCAGCGGAACGGCCTGTCTGGTGGTCGCCGTCGTGCTCCTCGGCGCGGTCGGCGGCGCGGGCTACCTCGGCTACGACTACTGGCAGACCAACTACGGTCCCGCGCCCGACTACGACGGCCAGGGCTCGGGCCAGGTGCAGGTCGAGGTCGCCAAGGGGGCGGGTCTCACCCAGATCGGTGATGCCCTCCAGAAGAACGGCGTCGTCAAGAGCGCCCGCGCCTTCACCGAGGCCGCCAACGGCAAGCTCATCCAGCCGGGCACGTACACCCTGCACAAGGAGATGTCCGCCGCGTCCGCCGTCACGATGATGATGGACACCAAGAACCTGCTGACGCTGCGCGAGGGCATCCGCGCCTCGGCCGTCTACACCGCGATCGACCAGAAGCTGGAGCTCAAGCCGGGCACCACCAAGGAGGTCGCGCACGCCCAGGTGAAGAACCTGGGCCTGCCCGCCTGGGCCACCGCCTCGACCGACGTCAAGGACCCGCTGGAGGGCTTCCTCTTCCCCTCGCAGTACAACGCGGGCAAGGGCACCAAGCCGGAGGACCTCCTGCGGCAGATGGTCGCCCGCGCGGTGAAGAACTACGGCGAGCAGGACCTGGAGGGCAAGGCGAAGGAACTGGGCCTGAAGTCCCCGCTCCAGGTGATCACCGTCGCCAGCCTCGTCCAGGTCGAGGGCAAGTACAAGCACGACTTCGACAAGATCTCCAGGGTCGTCTACAACCGCCTGAAGCCGGACAACAAGGAGACCTACGGCCTCCTCGACTTCGACTCCACGGTCAACTACGCCAAGAGCCAGAGCACCCTGGACACCGGCTCGGTCAACGACCTGCGCAAGTTCGACGACCCGTACAACACCTACAAGATCAAGGGGCTGCCGCCGGGCCCGATCAGCAACCCCGGCATGGACGCCCTGAAATCGGCGCTCGAACCCGCCTCCGGCCCCTGGTACTACTTCGTCTCGATCAACGAGAACGAGACGCTCTTCGCGGTGACCAACGCGGAGCACAACAAGAACCGGGAGCCAGGTATCAACCAAGTGAGAACGACAGTAAGGAAGACATCGGCCAAATGCAACACACAAACACCTCGGTACTAGCCCCA
>NZ_BAAAXZ010000044.1:0-9698 GCF_039535865.1 Streptomyces thioluteus | reverse complement strand
CACCGCTCCCGTCCCGGCGCCGCCCGGGCGGCGCGGCGGAAGTGCGCGTGGCCGCCGAGCCGGGGAGCGCGTATGTCGTCACGCTCTCCTGGTGGAGCAGGGCATCGGATGCGGCAGGCGGCTGCGGCTGCGACCGGACGACGGACGGCACGACGGGCGGCACGGCGGGCACCGGCGGCAGCGCCCCGGCCTGCGGCACCGGCCCGGCCGGGTGCGCCGGCTGCCCGTCGCGCCACGACGAGCTCGCGAACCAGTCCGCCACCTCCTGCGCCGTCGGCCGCGCCTCCGGCTCCTTGGCGAGCATCCCCAGCAGGTACGCCTCGAGCGCGTACGGCACGTCGGCCCGGTGCTGCCGGGGCGGCACGGGGGGCGAGTCGACGTGGAGGTAGAGGAGCGAAGTGGGGCTCTCGGCCCAGAACGGCGGCTGCCCGACCAACAAGTGGTACAGCACGCACCCCAGCGCGTAGACGTCCGACGCCGGGCCCGCCACGCGCCCCAGCGCGCGCTCCGGGGCGAGATAGGTGCTCGTACCGACGATCTGCCCGGCGCGGGTGAGCTGGGCCGAGGTCTCGTCGACGAAACGGGCGATGCCGAAGTCGCCGATCTTCACCGTGCCGGTGCGGTCCAGCATCAGGTTGCCCGGCTTGATGTCGCGGTGGACGACCCCCTGGCGGTGGGCCGCCGCCAGGCCCGCCGCGGACTGGGCGGCGATGTCCGCGACGCCGGCCGGGGAGAGCGGGCCGCGGGCGGCCAGCTGCTGGGCCAGACTCGGCCCGTCCACCAGCTCCATGACCAGGTAGAAGCGGCCCTCCCAGGAGCCGAAGTCGTAGACGCCGACCACTTGAGGGTGATTCAGACGGGCGGCGGTCTGGGCCTCCAGCCGGAAACGCTGGGCCGCGGAGTCCTCGCCGTCGTCGCCGAGGAGCAGCTTCACCGCGACCTGACGGCCGAGCACTTCGTCCTGGCCGCGCCAGACTTCGCCCATTCCGCCGCGGCCGAGCAGCTCCCCCAACCGGTAGCGTTCGGCAACCAGCACCCCTACCACCCCTGAACTCGACGCACCCGACGACCCAGGCGATGAGTGCGATGAACGCGATGAACCAGCCCGGCGGCCGCGGTCCGCGGCGCGTGCGGAGACGGCCTCCACAGCCTACCGACCGAACGCGCGATTCCTTGAACATCCGTACACCCCCCGGTCATCACGCCCATTGCCCACCGTGGGCGTGCGTGATACACAGAGTCACCATAGGACCACCCACCGACATCGGCCCGCGCCGCCGTGCGGGACGGCCGAGGTGGGCGTGCCACCGGCACATGCAGGTCTCGTCAAAAAATGCCGCCAAGTCGACATACAAGGGCGGCCGCGTCGGCGAAGATAGGTACCGGCCTTTGCCGTGCGGCAAGGGCGGTGCAACTACCCTCAAGGGGCGGTGAGTTACGCATGTTCTTGGCAGCCGGAAAAGGCGACATCAACACCATTATCGGTGGAATCGCCCCGAACTGGGGGCCGTTCGCCAACCTGGGCCGGGAGGCCCGCGTGATGATCGAGGTCATCATGGCCGTATCGATCCTGCTCTGCCTGGCCATCGCCATCTGGGGCGCGGCGAAGCAGCGGATCGGTGCGACGGCGCTGCGGGACACGTTCAGCGCCGAGCAGGGCAAGGGGCTCATCGTCGCCGGGCTGACCGGGGTGTTCATCATCGGTTCGCTGGGGACACTCTTCACCATCGTCTACGGCATGGCGGTCTGAGCGGGTGCCGCCGGGCCCACCGCCCCGGCCCGGCGGCACCCGCCGTCCGTCCCCCGCCGCGTCCCTTCCTTCCGCATCGGCTCGCGGCGCAACAGCCCGCCCGAGCCCCCCACCCGAGGCTGCTTCCTGATGCCCCCTCACCTCCTCACGCACTCCCCCGGGAAACCGCGCGCACCGCTACCGTCGTCTCATGGCGGCAGGCCCGCGACGACGCATGAGGGAGCAGGCACGCGATGAGTCTCGGTGACGACGGCTACGGAAGCGGTCAGGGCTCCGGCGGATACGAGGCCGACGACCGCCACATGACGCGGACGCGGCTGCCGGAGGGGGAAGTCGATCCGTACGCACCCCCACGCCGCGGCGGCGTCCGGCCCAGCCGGAACCTCATCATGATCGTGGCGGTGGTGGTGCTGCTCGTCGCGGCGATCGCGTTCGCCAACAGGGGCGGGGGCGACGGCTCGTCGGGCGACGGGAAGAAGGAAGCGGCTCAGGGAGCCGGCGGTGCGACGGCGCCGTCCGGCGTGAAGCCGGTGGAGGGGAAGAGCGGGGGGGATCGCCTCCGGGTTCGCCCACACGGAGCAGGGGGCGCAGTCGGCGGCGGCGAACTTCGCGGTCGCGCTGTCGTCTTCCGACATGTTCAAGGCGGACGACCGCCACCGGATCGTCGATCGTGTCTACGCCTCCGAGATCGTAGCCGCCCGTCAGGGGGCCCTGGACAAGGTCTATTCGGACGGGGAGTTCCTGAAGCGGATCGGTCTCGATTCCAACGGCCGGGCGCCGAAGGGGATGGCGTTCGTCTCCCGCGCCAACCCGATCGGCACCAAGGTCGTCAAGTACCAGGACGACAAGGCCAGCATCGCGGTCTGGTACTCGGCGTTGTTCGGAATCGCCGGTGAGGGCTCCAAGAGCCCGGTCGCCGAAAGCTGGTACACGAGCACCTTCGAGGTCCAGTGGACCGACAACGACTGGAAGGTCACCGACTACACGCAGAAGGACGGGCCCGCTCCCGTCGGACGTGATCAGGCCGCCTCCTCAGCCAAGGAGATGTCGGATGCCGTAGAAGGGTTCGGAGGGTTCACCTATGCCCGGTAGTCAGCGCCGTCGCGTTCTCTCCGTCACGGCTGCCTTGGCAGCCGTGCAGACGACCGCAGTCCTGCTCGCGACGCGCGTGGCCGCGGCGCCTACGCCGACCCCGACGCCGTCACCGGGGGGGCTCCGGCACGCCGTCGCCCGGCGGAAGCCCGTCACCGGTCCCGAGCGGGAGTCTGCCGCCGCGCGGCAGCGACCCGTGCGACCTGATCCGGGGCCCCGCCCATGAGTACTGCCAATCCCCCGGCCACTCCACCTCCAAGACTCCCCCCGACCCCACCGCCGCCCTGGACCCCGCCGCCGCTCTCGCCAAAGGCTGCGCCGAAGCCGCCACCTGGATCATCCAGAAGCTCTCGGACGCCGTCCGCAACACCAGCAACGTCGACTTCACCAACGGCACCTTCCTCCGCCAGTACGCCGTCGTCTTCGCCGCCTCCACCATCCTCACCCTCGTCCTGTGGCTGCTGGCCGTCGCCAAGCGGGCCGTGCGCGGCGTGCCGTTCACGGAGGCGATCACCGAGGCCGTCGGCTTCCTCTGGCTGACCGTGCTCGCCTCCGCGTTCACCCCGCTGATCCTCTACACCGTCGTCCAGGCCACGGACGCCGTCACCGACGTGATCGCGACCGGCACCGGTGACCACAACGAGCAGTTCTTCGGGGGGTTCGCCGACGCCCTCAAGAAGGGCGACGGCATCGGCGGCGGACCGATCATGCTGATCGTCGTCTCCCTCGTCTCCGTGCTCGCCGCCGGCGTCCTCTGGCTGGAGCTGGTGATCCGCGCCGCCCTGCTCTACGTCGGCGCCCTGCTCGGCACCGCCGTCTACTCGGGGCTCGTCGACAAGAACATGTGGGGCCACGTCCGCCGCTGGGCAGGCATCATGATCGCGGTGATCCTCGTCAAGCCGATCATCGTGATCGTGCTGACGCTCGCCGGAGCGCTCTCCTCCGGCCAGGGGCCCAACGCCCTCTCCGCCGTCGTCTCCGGCCTCGCGATCATCATCCTCGCCATCTTCGCCAGCGCGATGATCTACCGCTTCGTCCCGGGCTTCGGCGACGAGATCATCAGCAGTCGCAACGCCAGCAACGACGCCGCGTCCCGCCAGGCAGCCGCCGTGATCTCCTCTCCCGCCACGCTGGTCAAGCAGGGCATCAACACGCACAGCGCCCGCGGCGGTTCCCAGGCCGCCCCGGCCGGCCAGGCCGCCCGCCCCGCGAACCCGCTCTCCGGCGGCGTCGCCGCCCACAGCGCCCGTCGCTCACCCACCGGATCCCCCGGCGGCGCCGCAGGAGGCGGAGGCGGAAACGCCCCCGCCTCCCCCGCGCCCCGCGCACAGAACAACGGCAAAACCTCTGGAGGTGAGCGGAGTTGACGATCGAGGCGCAGTCCCAGCCGATCGCGGCCCGCCGTACGTACCTGATCGGCCGCGCCCGCCCCAACGCGGTCGTCGGCAAGAACCGCGAGACCGGCGAGATCGGGCTGATCATCGCGGGCGCGTTCCTCGGCATGATGTGCGGCCTGCTGGTGCCGATCCTCCCCCTGCGGATCCTCACCCTCACCGGCTTCCCCGCCCTCGCCCTCGCCGCCGTGTACGTGCCGTACAAACAGCGCACGTTCTACAAGTGGTTCGAGATCAACCGCACCTACAAGCGCACGGTGCGACGCTCCCCGGCCTACCGCTCCGGCGCCGTCGAGGCCGGCACCCGCACCGACGGCCGCGAGATCGAGATCGGCCCGCCGCCGGGCATCGGCCGGATCAACTGGCTGTCGGCGCCCTTCGGGCCGGACGAGATCGCCGTCCTGCTGCACGCGGACCGGCGCACCGTCACCGCCGCGATCGAGATCGAGGGCCCCGGCGTCGGACTGCGCGACTCCGAGGACCAGGAAGCGCTCGTCGAGCGGTTCGGCACGCTGCTCAAGCACGTGGCCAACGGCGACGGTTACGTCACCCGCCTGCAGATACTGGCCCGTACGCTGCCCGCCGACCCCGACGCGCACGCCAAGGACGTCGAGCGGCGCGGGGACGACAAGTCGCCGCAGTGGCTCAAGGAGTCCTACGACCAGCTCCAGTCGATGGTCTCCACCTCCTCCGAGCAGCACCGCGCCTACCTCGTCGCGTGCATGCACTACACCCGCGAACTGGCCGCCGAGGCCCAGGCCATCGCCCGCGCCTCCCGGCACGGCGGCGGCCGCCGCAAGCTCGACCGCGACGGCGGACTGGCCGTGGTGATGGCCCGCGAGCTCACCGACATCTGCGCCCGCCTCGCCGAGGCCGACATCCGCGTCCGCCAGCCGCTCGGCCAGAGCCGGCTCTCCTCGCTGGTGCACTCGATGTACGACCCGGACCACCCCATCGACCACATCCAGGCCATGACCGAACGCAACGCCTGGCCCGCCGAGCTGGACGCGGTCCAGCCGACGTTCCTCCAGGCGAAGACCCGCGAGTCGGCCACCCGCGAGCCCTGGTGCCACGCCACCGCGTGGGTCAAGGAGTGGCCGATGACGCCGGTGGGCGTCAACTTCCTGGCCCCGCTGCTCGTCCACACCCCGGATGTGATCCGCACGGTCGCGGTCTGCATGGACCTCGAACCCACGGACGTCGCCATCGAGCGGATGCTGACGGAGAAGACCAACGACGACGCCGACGCCTCCCGCGCCGCCAAGATGAACCGCGTCGTGGACCCGCGCGACGTCGCCCACCACTCCCGCGTCGACCAGCGCGGCGAGGACCTGGCCAGCGGCGCGGCGGGCGTCAACCTCGTCGGCTACATCACCGTCTCCTCCCGCTCCCCCGAGGAACTGGCCCGTGACAAGCGGACCATAAGAGCGTCGGCCGGCAAGAGCTACCTCAAGCTGGAGTGGTGCGACCGCGAGCACCACCGGGCCTTCGTCAACACCCTGCCGTTCGCGACCGGCATCCGACGCTAGCCGTGTGAGAACGACGCAAGACCTAGGGGCGACTGCCGTGCTCGATCCGCTCACCTCCCTCACCAACGCCTTCACCGGTTTCCTCTTCGGGAAGGTGGAGACGACGCGGCTGCCCGTCCGCACGTCCACCGGGCAGGCGCAGGCCGTCTACCTCCCCACGGCCGCGCCCGGCCTCGGCGACTCCGGCGTGATCATCGGACGGGAGGTGTACTCCGGCAAGGGCTACATCTACGACCCCTTCCAGCTCTACGGCCAGCAACTGCCCGCGCCCCACTGGCTGGTGCTCGGCGAGTCGGGCAACGGCAAGTCCGCGCTGGAGAAGACGTACGTCCTGCGCCAGCTCCGCTTCCGCGACCGGCAGGTGGTCGTCCTCGACGCGCAGGGCGAGGACGGCGTCGGCGAGTGGAACCTCATCGCCCAGCAACTGGGCATAACCCCCATCCGGTTGGACCCCATGGCCGCCCTCGACGGCGGCATCCGCCTCAACCCGCTCGACCCGTCGATCACCACGACCGGCCAGCTCGCCCTGCTGCGCACGATCATCGAGGTGGCGATGGGACGGGGCCTGGACGAACGTTCCGGCTTCGCGCTCAAGGTCGCGCACGCGGCGGTCCGGGGCGGCTGCCCCTCGGACGCCGACCGGCAGCCCATCCTCTCCGACATCGTCGAGCAACTCCGCCACCCCGAGGCCGAGTCGGCCGAGTCCATGAACGTCGACATAGACGACGTGCGCGCCTGGGGCCTGGACGTGGCACTGGTCCTGGACCGGCTCGTCGACGGCGACCTGCGCGGCATGTTCGACGGCCCGACGACGGCCGGCATCGACCTCGACGCCCCGCTGATCGTCTTCGACCTCTCGCACATCGACCGCAACTCGATCGCCATGCCCATCCTCATGGCGATCGTCGGGGTCTGGCTCGAACACACTTGGATCCGCCCCGACCGCAAGAAACGCATCTTCCTCGTCGAGGAAGCCTGGCACATCATCAATTCCCCGTTCGTGGCCCAGCTCTTCCAGCGCCTCCTCAAGTTCGGCCGCCGACTGGGCCTTTCGTTCGTCGCCGTGGTGCACCACCTCTCCGACGTCGTGGACGGCGCGGCGGCCAAGGAGGCGGCCGCCATCCTCAAGATGGCCTCCACGCGCACCATTTACGCCCAGAAGGCGGACGAGGCCCGCGCCACGGGCCGGGTGCTCGGCCTGCCCCGCTGGGCAGTCGAGATCATCCCCACGCTCACGCCCGGCATCGCCGTCTGGGACGTCAACGGCAACGTCCAGGTGGTCAAGCACCTGATCACGGACGCGGAACGGCCGCTGGTCTACACCGACCGCGCCATGACCGAGGACGGCGCCCCCGACCGCGACCTGGCCGCCGAGGCTGCGGTCGCGGAGCGGGCCGCGGCGGCGATGGAACGGTATCCGGACGGGGCGTACGGGCCGTCGTCCCGCTCGACGGTGGCCTGACCGTGGGCGACGGGCAGCGCGCCTCCGGAGGCGGCGTGCCGGACGGGCTGCTGGTCAGCGCCATCGCGTTCCTGCTGGGGCTGACGCTGCTGGCCTGGACGGCCACGGGGCTGTCCGGCCTCTTCGCCGCCGGCCACTGGCCCGAGGCCGTGAGCCTGACGCACACCCCGCAGGCCATGCGCCACCTGATGTCCGACCCGCGCGACCTGCCGGCCGCGTGGCCGGACACGCCGCAGAGTCAGCTGTCCGGGTACGGGCTGTTCTGGGGCGTGGCGATCAGCGAGGCGCTGGTGACCACGGTGTTGGTGGTGTTCCTGATAGGGACGGTGGGCCGGTGGCGGAGAGTCCGGAAGCAGCCGGCATCCGTGCCCCCGCCCCCGCCCGCCGAGCGTGCGACTCCCGCCCCAGCTCCCGCTCCCGCTCCGATCGTTCCCACCCCGGCTCCTGTCCCCGCCTCTCCCCCTCCCCCACCCTCTCCTCTCGAACGCGTCGCCTACGGGACCGACCGCCGGGCCCTCGCCGCCCGGGCCGTCCTGGACGCCGCCGGGCCCGCCCTGGTCGTCACCAGCGACCCGGGGCTGTGGGCGGAGACGAAGGACGCGCGCGCCAAGCTCGGCCCGGTCCGGGTCTTCGACCCTGGGCACCTGCTCGACGCCCCGGACCGCCTCCGGTGGAACCCGGCCGCGGGCTGCGAGTCCCGGGACACCGCTGCGGCCCGAGCGGCCGCGCTCCTCGCCCCCGTACGCCCTCCCAGCACCCTCGACTCCCTCACGGCCGAGACCGCGGAGACGCTGCTGCGCTGCTGGCCTGCACGCGGGCCGCGGTGGAGGGCCGCCCGTTCCGGCAGGTGCACCGCTGGACGCAGGGCGGCTCCGCGCACGAGGCCGTACGGATCCTGCGGACGAACCCCAAGGCGACGGCCGGCGCGGCCGGCGAGCTGGAATCGGCTCTGACCGCCCACCCGGAACGCCGGGACATGGCCCGCGAGTTGACCGCCCGAGCCCTCAACTGCCTGTCGTCCGTCCACATTCGCGACGCGTGCAGCCCAAACCGGGCCGACGCCCTCGTGCTGGAATCATTCGTGGCCGAGGGGGGAACGCTTTACGTGGTGGGTGAGGCGATTGAGGATCCCCGCACCCGCCCGGGTGCGATGCCGCTGCTCACCGCACTCGCCGCGAACGTGGTCGAGCGCGGCCGGGGGCGTGGCCGAACGGTCACCTTCCGGTCGGCTCGACACCCACCACTCACACTGGTGCTGGACGACGTCGCCGCGGTGGCGCCACTGCCGTCGCTGCCGGAACTGGTGGAGGGCGGGGCGGAGTTGGGTCTGCCGACGCTGGCACTGATGCGTTCGGAGGAACAGGCGAGGTCGAGGTGGCCACGCAGCGCGCTGTCGCGCTGAAGGGTTCGCACCCCGCCCCGTCCTCTCCCCCTGTTTCCCACTCACCCCCGCGGGCAGCGTCCCCGCATGGCGAGCAAACCTCGCGTACTCCTGGACATCGGCCCCGAGGTCACACCCACCCTCCTCCCCACCGAACTCCGCGTCCGCCTCCAGAAGTTCGCCGACCTCACGGACGCACTCCCCGAGGCCGACATCCTGCTCACCGGCTGGGGCCACTCCCTACGACTGGACGGCCCGCTACTGGAACCGCGCACCACGGCTGAGGGCGGTCGTCCACGCGGCCGGCTCGGTCAAGGCACTGGTGACGCCCAGCGTCTGGGAACGCGGAATCCTCGTCTCCTCGGCAGCAGACGTCAACGCCGGTCCCGTGGCCGACTTCACCATGGCAGTCGTCCTCCTGGCCGCCAAGAAGTGCGCTCAGCGCGCGGCCGCCGGCCGGCCTTCACCGCACGCCGGGGACACGGACGGGACGGTCATAGGAATCGTGCAGCCTCCCGCATCGGAAGGCGAGTGGCCGCCCGACTGCGTGCCGCCGAGGCCGACTACCGGCTACTTGCTCCACGACCCCTACGCCACCGCCGACCAAGCGGCCCGCATCGGCACCGAGCTCGTGGACATCCACACCCTGTGCACAAAGAGCGCCATCGTCACGCTCCACGCCCCTCAACTGCCGGAAACCCGCATCTGCTGAGCGCCGAGCGGCTGGCCCTGATCGCCCGGACGGCGGGGCGGTCATCAACACGGCCCGGGGCTCGCTGATCGACACGGACGCCCTGGTGCGGGAGTGCGCCACGGACCGCTGGACGCCTTTCTCGACGTGACGGACCCCGAACCACTGCCACCCGAGACACCATTGCTCTCGCTCCGAACGTGTTCATCACGCCGCACATCGCCGGCGCACAGGGCAGCGAGGTCCGGCGGCTGGGCGAATCGCAGTCGACGAGATCGGACGACTGGTGCGCGGGGAGCGGTTGTTGGAGAAGTGCAGTGCGAGGAACTCGGCCGATCGGCCTGACCGAAAACGCAGAAAAGCCGTAGGGCCGGATCGTTTACCACATCCAGGCCTACG
>NZ_BAAAXZ010000043.1:0-41458 GCF_039535865.1 Streptomyces thioluteus | reverse complement strand
GCGCTGCTGGAGGACGTCGTTGCCCACCGCCCAGCGGTAGGCGTCGTCGATCTCGGGGGTGTTGGAGAGGGTGGAGAACACCGAGGAGTAGCTGCGGGCGTGCACCGCCTGCATGAAGGCGATGTTGGTGTAGACGGCCTCCTCGTGCTCGGTGCGCGCGTCCTGGATCTGTACGATCTCGCCGACCGTGGCCTGCACGGTGTCGAGCATGGTGAGGCCGGTGAACACCCGCATGGTCAGCGTGCGTTCCTCGGGCGTGAGGCGCTGCTGCCAGGCGTTCACGTCGTTGGACAGCGGGACCTTCTCGGGCAGCCAGAAGTTGGCGGTGAGCCGGTTCCACACCTCCAGGTCCTTCTCGTCGGTGACGCGGTTCCAGTTGACCGGGCGCAGCCGGGCGGCGGGATCGTGGCGGTAGGACGGGGGAGTGACCGACAGCTCGGTCAGCGGGGCGGGGGCGGTGGTCATCGTCGGTGTGTTCCTCACAGCGTGCAGGACAGGCAGTTCTCGATCTCGGTGCCGGCCAGCGCCTCCTGGCGCAGCCGGATGTAGTAGAGGGTCTTGATGCCCTTGCGCCAGGCGTGGATCTGCGCCTTGTTCAGGTCGCGGGTGGTGGCGGTGTCGCGGAAGAAGAGCGTGCAGCTCAGGCCCTGGTCCACGTGCTGGGTGGCCGCCGCGTAGGTGTCGATGATCTTCTCGTGGCCGATCTCGTACGCGTCCTGGAAGAACTCCAGGTTGTCGTCGTCCATGTGCGGCGCCGGGTAGTAGACGCGGCCGAGCTTGCCCTCCTTGCGGATCTCCACCTTGGCGGCGACGGGGTGGATGGAGGCGGTGGCGTCGTTGATGTAGCTGATGGAGCCGGTGGGCGGGACGGCCTGGAGGTACTGGTTGTAGATGCCGTGCTCCCCGACGGACTCCTTCAGCGCGCGCCAGTCGTCCTGCGTGGGAAGGCGCACACCCGCCTCGGCGAACAGGGCGCGTACGCGCCCGGTGGCCGGCTCCCACACCTGCTCGGTGTACTTGTCGAAGTACGAGCCGTCGGCGTACGCGGAGTCCTCGAACCCGTCGAAGGCCGTGCCGCGTTCGATCGCGATCCGGTTCGAGGCGCGCAGCGCGTGATAGGCGACCGCGTAGAAGTACATGCCGGTGAAGTCGACGCCCTCCTCGCTGCCGTAATGGATGCGCTGCGACGCGAGGTAGCCGTGCAGGTTCATCTGGCCGAGGCCGATGGCGTGCGAGAGGGCGTTGCCGTGGGCCACGGAGGGCACGGCGTCGATGGACGACTGGTCGGAGACGGATGTCAGCCCGCGCACCGCGGTCTCGACGGTGGCGCCGAGGTCCGGGGAGGCCATCGCGGCGGCGATGTTCAGCGACCCGAGGTTGCAGGAGATGTCCCTGCCGACCATCTCGTAGCCGAGCGAGGCGTCGTATGTGCTCGGCGTGTTGACCTGGAGGATCTCCGAGCACAGATTGGACATGTTGATCCACCCCGGGATGGGGTTGGCCCGGTTGACCGTGTCCTCGAACAGCAGGTACGGGTAGCCCGACTCGAACTGCAGCTCCGCGATCGTCTTGAAGAACTCGCGGGCACTGAGCGTGGTCCTACGGATGCGCGGATTCGCGACCAGGTCGTCGTAGTGCTCGCCGACCGACAGGTCCGAGAGCGGCTTGCCGTACTCGCGCTCGACGTCGTACGGCGAGAACAGGTGCATGTCCTCGTTGCGCTTGGCGAGTTCGAAGGTGATGTCCGGAACGACCACGCCCAGTGAGAGGGTCTTGATGCGGATCTTCTCGTCCGCGTTCTCCCGCTTGGTGTCCAGGAACCGCATGATGTCCGGGTGATGGGCGTGCAGGTACACCGCGCCCGCGCCCTGCCGGGCCCCCAGCTGGTTGGCGTACGAGAAGGAGTCCTCCAGCAGCTTCATCACCGGGACGACGCCGGACGACTGGTTCTCGATCTTCTTGATCGGAGCACCCTGTTCGCGCAGGTTCGTCAGCAGCAGGGCCACGCCACCGCCCCGTTTGGACAGCTGGAGCGCGGAGTTGACGCCCCGTCCGATGGACTCCAGATTGTCCTCGACGCGCAGCAGGAAGCAGGAGACCAGCTCGCCGCGCTGCGCCTTCCCGGCGTTGAGGAAGGTGGGGGTGGCGGGCTGGAAGCGGCCCGTCAGCATCTCGTCCACCAGCCGGGAGGCCAGCGCCTCGTCGCCGGCGCCCAGGTACAGGGCGGTGGCGACGACCCGGTCCTCGTAGCGCTCCAGGTAGCGGGAGCCGTCGAAGGTCTTCAGCGTGTACGACGTGTAGTACTTGAACGCGCCCAGGAAGGTGCGGAACCGGTGCTCGTGGGCGTACGCCTCCCGGTACAGACCCTCGACGAACTCCCAGGCGTAGGCCCGGATCGGTGCTTCCTCGTAGTAGTCGTTCCCGATCAGGTAGTCGATCTTCTCCTTGAGCGTCGGGAAGACCACCGTGTTGGGGTTCACGTGCTGGAGGAAGTACTGCCGGACGGCCTCGCGGTCCTTGTCGAACTGGATCCTGCCGTGGCAGTCGTACATGTTCAGCATCGCGTTGAGCGCGTGGTAGTCCTTGCGGGTACCGACCGATTCGCGCGGGGCGGCGGATGCCGTGACGTCCGTGGTGAGGGTGGTCATGCCGCCGGCCTCGCCGCCGATGGGTGTCGTGTCCAAAACCTCTGAAGTCCTTCCCTCACGGCACGGACGTCGCGTTCCGTGCCCAGCAGTTCGAATCGGTACAGCTCCGGGACCCCGCACTTCGCCGAGATCACCCGCCCGGCAAGGCAGTAGTCCGCGCCGAAGTTGGTGTTGCCGGAGACGATCACGCCCCGCAACAGGGCCCGGTTGGCCTCGATGTTCAGGAAGCGGATCACCTGCTTGGGGACCGCGCCCGCGCGCTCGCCGCCGCCGTAGGTCGGCACGATCAGCACATACGGTCCGGTGACCGTCGGCATGCCCTCGCGGTGCGGATGCAGGGGAATGCGCGTGGCGGGCAGGCCCAGCCGCTCCACGAAGCGCTTGGTGTTCTCCGAGACGCTGGAGAAATACACGAGACCGCTCATCGGCCGCCGTCTCCTCTCGCTCGCTCCCACGTCGTCCGTCCGAGGACCGGGAGGGGAGGAGCGTCGAGGCGCGTACGACGGACGCCGGGGACGTGCGTGACCCCGGTCCGTGCGACTGCCGCGCGGCCCTCCCTCGGGGCCTCGGAGCGCGTACGCCGCTCGTCGGCGCACGCACAGGTGGCAGGTCTTCGGACTCGCGGGCACGCCTTACGAGACGCCTACTGGCCGTCGCTTCCCGGGCCCCGTTCGTCGGGTCCAGTGCGTATGACGGCGGTCGTTCCCACTCACCGCTGCGGGGCAGTCCCGGATTCCCACCGGGTTCCCTCTTGCCTCGCCCGGCACAGAAGTGCCCGGCGAACCACCAGCACCGGCAACACTACATCTTGAGTCGCACCGGATGACACCGACCCAGATGTTGTGTCTCGGGGCGAAGTAAGGTAGACCTAACTCTGGAAGTTCTGCGGGGTTTCGCGGGGAGCGTCGTCCCGCTTGGCGCCCGTGATCCGGCGTGCGTTGCGCACGTGTCGGCGGAGGTCGGGGACGAGGCGCGCGACCGCCGCCGACGGCTGTGCGCATGCCGGTCCGCCGGTGTGTCCCGCCCGGTCGTGCAGGGCCGAGTCGAGGGCTTCCAGGAACTCGGACAGGGCGATGAGCTCCGTCCGGAACGCGCGCAGACGCGCACCCTGGCTGCCGACCTGCCGGCGCATGGCAGCGAGGTTCTCGAAGTCGCGCACGCTCAGCGCGACCATGGGTTCGCCGTCGACCTCGATGTGCCGGGGCTGCCGCTTCACGCCGGGTTCCCTCCCCTGTCGTCGACGGGCCGGGGAAGGGGCGTGGATGCCCCTTCCCCGGCCGATGGGCGCACGCGTCAGGACGCGGAGAGCTCCTCGCGGACGGTACGGGCGGCGGCGACCAGGCTCTCCAGGGAGGCGCGGGTCTCGGGCCAACCGCGGGTCTTCAGGCCGCAGTCGGGGTTGACCCACAGCCGTTCCGCGGGGATGGCCTCGAGGCCGGTACGGAGCAGCGCGGCGGCTTCCTCGGTACTGGGCACGCGCGGGGAGTGGATGTCGTACACGCCGGGTCCGGCCTCTCGCGGGTAGCCGTGAGCGGCCAGTTCGCGGGCGACCTGCATGTGGGAGCGGGCGGCCTCCAGGCTGATGACGTCGGCGTCGAGGTCGTCGATGGCCTGGACGATGTCGCCGAACTCGGCGTAGCACATGTGGGTGTGGATCTGGGTGTCCGGGCGCACGCCGCTCGTGCTGAGCCGGAAGGCCTCGGTGGCCCACGCCAGGTAGGCGGGCCGGTCGGCGGCCCGCAGGGGCAGGGTCTCGCGCAGTGCGGGCTCGTCCACCTGGATCACCGAAGTCCCCGACGCCTCCAGATCGTTCACCTCGTCCCGCAGGGCGAGGGCGACCTGGCGGGCGGTGTCGCCGAGGGGCTGGTCGTCGCGGACGAAGGACCAGGCGAGCATGGTGACCGGGCCGGTGAGCATGCCCTTGACCGGCCGGTCGGTGAGGGACTGCGCGTACGCCGTCCAGCGCACCGACATCGGCTCCGGGCGGGAGATGTCACCGGCGAGGATCGGCGGACGGACATAGCGGGTGCCGTAGGACTGCACCCAGCCGTGCTGGGTGGCCAGGTAGCCGGTGAGCTGCTCGGCGAAGTACTGGACCATGTCGTTGCGTTCGGGCTCGCCATGGACGAGAACGTCGATCCCGGTCTTCTCCTGGAAGGAGATCACTTCCCCGATCTCGGCCTTGATGCGCTCCTCGTAGCCGACGGTGTCGATCCGCCCGGCGCGCAGGTCGGCGCGGGCGGTGCGCAGTTCGGTGGTCTGTGGGAAGGAGCCGATGGTGGTGGTCGGGAGCAGGGGCAGGCCGAGGTGGGCGCGCTGGGCGGTGGCGCGCTCGGGGTACGGCTGCGAGCGACGGGCGTCCGCCTCGGTGACCGCCGCCGTCCGGGACCGGACGGCCGGGTCGTGCGTGATCGGCGAGTCGGCGCGGGAGGCCAGGGTGGCGCGGTTCACGGCGAGTTCGGCGGCGATCGCGCCGGTGCCCCGGGCGAGTCCCTCGGCGAGGGTGACGATCTCGGCGGTCTTCTGCTCGGCGAAGGCCAGCCAGGTCAGGATCTGCGGCTCGATGTCCCGCTCGGCCGCCGTGTCCAGCGGCACGTGGAGGAGGGAGCAGGAGGCCGACACGTCGACCCGGTCGGCCAGCCCCAGCAGGGTGCCGAGCG
Source organism: Streptomyces thioluteus (assembly GCF_039535865.1). Classification (NCBI taxonomy): domain Bacteria; kingdom Bacillati; phylum Actinomycetota; class Actinomycetes; order Kitasatosporales; family Streptomycetaceae; genus Streptomyces; species Streptomyces thioluteus. The sequence goes on along the minus strand of NZ_BAAAXZ010000043.1, from coordinate 36,150 downwards.
TGGCGAGCGACTTCTCCAGGTCGTTGACCCAGATGTTGCGGCCGTTGACGACACCGGCGACCAGTCGCTTGCCCGGCAGCCCGCCGACGGTGGCCAGCGCGTCCAGGTTGGCGGCCGCCCCCTCGGTGAAGTCCAGCGCGAGCCCGTCCACCGGGGCCTCGGCGAGGACGGGCAGGGCGTCGCCGAGCCGGTCGAAGTAGGAGGCGACGAGGAGCTTGGGCCGGTCGGTGAGGGTGCCGAGCCCCCGGTAGGCCCGTGCGGCCGCGTCGAGTTCGGCCGGGGTGCGGTCCTGGACGAGGGCGGGCTCGTCGAGCTGGGACCCACTCGGCGCCGGCCGCGCGCAGGTCGGCGAGGACCTCCGCGTACACCGGCAGCAGCCGGTCCAGCAGGGTGAGCGGGTCGAAGTCCGCGGCCACACCCGGCGCGGGCTTGGCGAGCAGGAGGTAGGTGACCGGGCCGACGAGTACCGGCCGGGCGGTGAGGCCGAGCGCGAGGGCCTCGCCGAGCTCCGTGACCTGCTTGGCCGGGTCGGCCGTGAAGACGGTGTCCGGGCCCAGCTCGGGCACCAGGTAGTGGTAGTTGGTGTCGAACCACTTGGTCATCTCCAGCGGGGCCACGTCCTGGGTGCCGCGCGCCATGGCGAAGTAGCCGTCCAGGGCGTCCGCCCCGACGGCGGCCCGGTGCCGGGCGGGGATCGCCCCCACCATCACCGTGGTGTCCAGGACGTGGTCGTAGTACGAGAAGTCACCGGTCGGCACTTCGTGGGACGCCGGCCTCGGCGAGCTGCCGCCAGTTCGTGCGGCGCAGTTCGGCGGCCGTGGAGCGGAGGGCGTCCGCGGTGACGCGGCCCTTCCAGTAGCCCTCGATGGCCTTCTTGAGTTCCCGGTTCCGTCCCTGACGGGGGTAGCCGTACACGGTGGCCCGTGCTGCCGCGGCTGCGGGCTTGATGGTCACGGAGATCTCCTTCGCGAGATGGATCCCTGAATCCCCGGTGCCGGGACGAGAGCGCGAAGGGTGACGGACCGGACGGTGCGAGCGTGCGCGGCAAGGCACGGTCATCCGTCCGATATGTACGCCGACCCGCCCTCGAGGTCACCGGGATGTCCGCACACGAGTCGTTCGTACGCGGGCAGATGGCAGGTCTTCGGACTCGTGGGCACATCCTCCTCGTGCGAGGACGCCTACTGGCCGTCGCTTCCCGGGCCCTGTTCGTCGGGCCCAGTGCGTATGACGGCGGTCGTTCCCACTCACCGCTGCGGGGCAGTCCCGGATTCCCACCGGGTTCCCTCTTACGACGCGTCCCGTCTGGCGGACGGGGGCGAACCAACTGCATTGATCAGCCTAGAGGGTGACGTGGCGTTCGGATGGGTGAGGTGGGACACGTGCCCCTCAGGCCCGGTCGTATACATGGAACCCTCGGCCCGTCTTGCGCCCCAGCAGCCCTGCCTGCACCATCCGCCGGAGCAGCGGGGGAGGAGCGTAGAGAGGTTCCTTGAACTCGTCGTACAGGGACTCCGCGATCGAGGCCACCGTGTCCAGACCGATCAGATCGGCCAGCTTCAGCGGACCCATGGGGTGTGCGCAGCCCAGCTCCATGCCGGTGTCCAGGTCCGTGGCGGAGGCGAAGCCGGACTCCGCCATGCGGATCGCCGACAACAGGTAGGGAATGAGGAGGGCGTTGACGACGAAGCCCGCCCGGTCCCGGGAGCGAATGACGGTCTTGCCCAGGGTGCGGGTGGCGAAATCCTCGACGACGGCGACCGTCCTCGGCGCCGTATGCAGGGAGGTGACGACCTCCACCAGCGGCAGCACGGGAACAGGGTTGAAGAAATGCAGCCCGACGACCCGGTCGGCGCGGCGCGTGGCCATGCCCAGGCGCATGACGGGGAGGGAGGAGGTGTTCGTCGCCAGCACCGCCTCCGGGTCCTTGACGATCTCGTCGAGGGCGGTGAACACCTCGGTCTTGGCCCGGGCGTTCTCGACGACGGCCTCGACGACGAGCTGCCGGTCGGCGAGATCGTCGAGGCGGCCGGTGAACTCCATACGGGCCAGGACGTCCCGCGCGGCCGCCCGCTCCAGCCTGCCCCGCCCGACGGCGCGGTCGAGCGAGGCGGCCACCCGCTCCCGCGCGGCCCGGGCGGCCGGAGCATCTGCCTCGCACACCACGGTGTCCAGCCCGGCCCGCGCGCACACCTCCGCGATGCCGGCACCCATCTGCCCGCCGCCCACGACGCCCACGCGCCGGATCTCCCCGCTCACGACAGTCCCTCCACGGTGCGCACGAGGTGGCGGGAGCAGGCGTCCGGAGTGAAGAAGAGCGGCAACTCGCCGACCAGCGCCGTCCGTTCGAAGATGCCCCGTGCCTCGTCGACCGACGCCCACGGGTACTCGGCGCCGAGCGCCGCGCACTCGTCGTCCAGCAGCCGCAGCACCGTCTCCCGGTCGACGACCCGGTGCCGCAGCCACTGCCAGACCTGCACCCGTGCGATCTCGGCCGTCGCCGCGTCCTCCATCAGGCCGTGGAGGGCGACCGCCCCCTGTCCGCGCAGCCACGCGGCGAAGTAGCGCAGGGCGACCGCGATGTTGGTGCGCACGCCTTCCGGCGTGGGGGGGTCCGCCGATGCGGCGCACCGAGAGCAGGTCCCCGGCGGTCACCTCCACGTCGTCACGAGCGTGGTCGATCTGGTGCGGCCGTTCACCGAGGACCCCGTCGAACACCTCCTGGCAGACGGGCACGAGGCCGGGGTGGGCGACCCAGGAGCCGTCGAAACCGTCCTCGGCCTCGCGTTCCTTGTCCAGCCGGACCTTCGCGAACGCCGCCTCGTCGGCCGCCGGGTCCCGGCCCGGCACGTGCGCGGCCATCCCGCCGATGGCGTGGGCGCCGCGCCGGTGGCAGGTGCGTACGAGCAGTTCGGTGTACGCCCGCATGAAGGGGGCGGTCATCGTCACCTTGGCCCGGTCCGGCAGCAGGAAGTCGGAGCGGTGCCCGAACGTCTTGATCAGGCTGAACAGATAGTCCCAGCGGCCCGCGTTGAGGCCGGAGCTGTGCTCGCGCAGTTCGTAGAGGATCTCCTCCATCTCGAAGGCCGCCGTGATCGTCTCGATCAGTACGGTGGCGCGGACCGTTCCCCGGGGAATGCCCAGCAGCTCCTGCGCGAGCAGGAACACGTCGTTCCACAGTCGGGCCTCGTACCGGTTCTCCAGCTTCGGCAGGTAGAAGTACGGGCCGTGCCCGGCGTCGATCTGGCGCTGCGCGCAGTGGAAGAAGTACAGGCCGAAGTCCACCAGGGAGGCGGGGACGGGGCGGCCGCCGAACTCCAGGTGTTCCTCGTCGAGGTGCCAGCCGCGGGGGCGGACCACGAGGGTGGCGGGCCGGTCGCCGAGCCGGTACTCCTTGCCCTCCGGCGTGGTGAAGTCGATCCGGCGCTCGACGGCGTCGAGGAGGACGATCTGGCCGTCGACGATCTTCTCCCAGGTGGGGGAGGTGGCGTCCTCGAAGTCCGCCATCCACACGCGCGCACCGGAGTTGAGCGCGTTGACGGCCATGCGGCGGTCCGGGGGGCCGGTGATCTCGACGCGGCGATCGGTCAGTCCGGGGGCGGGCGGGGCCACGCGCCAGGTGGGGTCCGTGCGGACGGCGGAGGTGACGAGGGGGAAGTCGAGAGGGGCTCCGGTGGCGATCCGGAGCGCCTGCCGCCTGCGCTCCTTCAGAAGTGCCGTCCTGCGCTCGCCGAAGGCGGCGGCGAGGCGGCCGACGAAGTCCAGGGCGGCGGGCGTGAGGATCTCTCCGTGGCGGCCGCCCGGAGCCGCGAGGACGCGGACGCGGTGGGTCAGTGCGCTGGTGGTCAACGAGTTCTCCTGGTCGGGGCGGAGGGCGACGGGGTGGGGGCGGTCGCTCCGCCCACCCCCGCCCGGTGGAGGCCGCGGGCGCCGGGCGCCCGCGCGATGCCGCTCTAGTGGAACTGCTCCTCCTCCGTGGAGCCGGTGAGCGCGATGGTGGAGGAAGCGGGGTTGACGGCGGTGGAGACCAGGTCGAAGTAGCCCGTGCCGACCTCGCGTTGGTGCCTGACGGCGGTGAAGCCGTGGGCCTGTGCGGCGAACTCCCGCTCCTGCAGGTCGACGTAGGCGGTCATGCCGTGTTCGGCGTAGCCGTGGGCGAGGTCGAACATGGCGTGGTTGAGGGAGTGGAATCCGGCCAGGGTGATGAACTGGAAGCGGTAGCCCATGGCGCCGAGTTCGCGCTGGAACTTGGCGATCCGGTCGTCGTCGAGGGCGGCCTTCCAGTTGAAGGACGGCGAGCAGTTGTAGGCGAGCATTTTGCCGGGGTGTTCGGCGTGGACCGCCTCGGCGAACTCCCGTGCCTGGGCGAGGTCCGGGGTGCCGGTCTCCATCCACAGCAGGTCGGCGTACGGCGCGTACGCCAGCCCGCGGGCGATGACCGGCGCCATGCCGTTGCGGACGTGGTGGAAGCCTTCGGCGGTCCGTTCGCCGGTGCAGAAGCGTGCGTCGCGTTCGTCGACGTCGCTGGTGAGGAGGGTGGCGGCGAGGGCGTCCGTGCGGGCGACGATCAGGGTGGGGACACCGGCGATGTCGGCGGCGAGGCGGGCGGCGTTGAGGGTGCGGATGTGCTGCGCGGTGGGGACGAGGACCTTGCCGCCGAGGTGGCCGCACTTCTTCTCCGAGGCCAGCTGGTCCTCGTAGTGGATGCCCGCCGCGCCCGCCGCGATCATCGCCTTCGTCAGCTCGAAGGCGTTCAGCGGCCCGCCGAAACCGGCCTCCGCGTCCGCGACGATCGGCGCCAGCCAGTCCGTGTCGTCGCCGGCACCCTCGGCGGTGGCGATCTGGTCGGCCCGCAGCAGCGCGTTGTTGATCCGACGCACCACCGTGGGAACGGAGTTGACCGGGTAGAGGCTCTGGTCCGGGTAGGTGTGCCCGGCCTGGTTCGCGTCCGCCGCCACCTGCCAGCCCGACAGGTAGATCGCCTGGAGACCGGCCCTGACCTGCTGCACGGCCTGCCCACCGGTCAGCGCGCCCAGCGCGTGCACATAATCCCGCTCGTGCAGCTGCCGCCACAGCCGCTCGGCGCCGCGCCTCGCCAGGGAGTGCTCCTCGCGGACGCTGCCGCTCAGCCGGACGACGTCCTCGGCGCTGTGGGTACGCTCGATGCCCTGCCAGCGCGCGTCCGTGGCCCAGCGCAGCGCGAGCTCCTCGGCCGCTGTCGTCCTCGCATCTGCCATGACGGTCACCGTCTTCCTCGGTTGGTTCGGTCTGCCAAGTCCGCTGCCATGAGCGGCGGAGAGTGGCACTGTGTGCCCGGCTCCGGGACGCGGCCCGCCGTCCGGCCGGGGCCCGGCGGGGCCGCACAGGAACTCTGGCAGTGGCACCGAGTGCCATCAAGCGTGGACCGCTGCCAACTTATGCGAATCTTCACGGCACTTATTGCCAAGTCTGCCAATGGCCGGACGGCCGGTCCTTCGCCTACGCTGACCACGGTCCCGGGGGAGTGGAGGTGCGGTGGGCAAGACCTACGTGGGGGCGCGGCTGCGGCGGCTGCGCGAGGAGCGCCGGATGAGCCAGGCCGAACTCGCCCGCGTCCTGAGCATCTCGCCGAGCTATCTGAACCAGATGGAGCACGACTCCCGCCCGCTCACGGTGCCCGTGCTGCTGAGGCTGACCGAGACCTTCGGGGTCGACCCCTCCTTCTTCTCGGAGCGCGACACGACGCGGCTGGTGGCGGACCTCCGGGAGGTCCTGGCCCCCGACATCGCCGAGGCCCGCGTGTCCGCGGGCGACCTCGCGGAAGTGGCCACGCGCCTGCCGGCCGTCGCGCAGGTGCTGCTCGAACTGGGGCGGCGCAACCACCTGCTGACCGAGCGCCTGGCGGGCGCCACGGACGGCCGTACCACCGGCCCGGAGCCACCCGGATCACCTCACGAGGAGATCCGCGACTTCTTCTACCGTCGCCGGAACTACCTGCACGACACCGACCTCGCGGCCGAGCACCTGGCCGACGAGATCGGCATCCGGCCCGGCGAGGTCGGCCAGGCACTCACGGCCCGGCTCGCCGACCGCCACGGCGTACGCCTGTCCGCCGGGACCGGCAACCACCTGCACCACTACGACGGGACGACCCGCACCCTCCACCTGTCCGCACGCCTCCGGCCCGGCCAGCGAGCCTTCCGCATGGCCACCCAACTCGCCCTGCTGGAACACGGGGACGAACTGGACCGCGAGGCCGCGGAGGACTTCCCCACCGGGTCACCCACCCGTGACCTGGCGCGCATCGGCATCGCCAACTACTTCGCCGCCGCACTGATCCTGCCGTACCGCAGCTTCCACACGGCGGCCGAAGAAGTCCGCTACGACATCGAACGCCTCACCGACCGCTACGGCCTCGGCTACGAAACCGTCTGCCACCGGCTGAGCACCCTCCAACGACCCCGGCTGCGCGGCGTACCCTTCTCCTTCGTCCGTGTCGACCGCGCCGGCAACATGTCCAAACGCCAGTCCGCGACCGGCTTCCACTTCTCCCGGGCCGGCGGCACCTGCCCGCTGTGGAACGTCTACGAGGCGTTCGCCGCCCCCGGCCGCATCCATGTCCAGATCGCCGAAATGCCCGACGGCCAACGCTATTTGTGGACCGCCCGCACCATCACCCGCCACCGCGGCGGCTGGGGCGGACCCGACAAGACCTTCGCCATCGGCCTGGGCTGCGAGATCCGCCACGCCCACCGGCTCGTCTACTCCGACGGCCTCGACCTCGCCAGCACCTCGGCCGCCACCCCCATCGGCATGGGCTGCCGCGTCTGCGAACGCCTCGACTGCCCCCAACGCGCCGCACCACCCCTGGGCCGCCCACTGCGGATCGACCAGAACACCAGCACCTTCGTGCCGTACCCCGTCACCGACCCCACGCCGTGACCGGCCGGCGGTGCGGTTGTCCCCGGGCGGTGAGACGTCGTCATCGTTCCCTTCCCCGGGGTTCGAGGCGCGGCGGGAGCGTGGGTGCGGCCAGCGGGGCACCGTCGTACCCCCGGACGTCCCCGAAGCGGGACCCGGACGTCCAGTCCTCCCGCGCCTGCGCGATCTCGTCGTGCGTCCGGCCGACGAAGTTCCACCACATCACCAGGTGCTCCTCGAAGGTCGGCCGGTGGCTCCCACTCCTCGCGATCCTGTTCGGCGCCCCACTCGCGGACGCGGGCGAGCGCCTGCTCCACGTCGCCGGAGTCGATGAGCACGGCGACCTCGTGGATCCGTACGCTGCTGGGGCCGAAGCTTGTTTCGTAGTGCAGCGAGTCGCCGGGAAGGCGGTCGGCGTACGAGCGCGCCGTGGCGAGCCGTTCCCGGGCGAGGCCCTCGTTTCCGTCCCGCACCTCGAGGATGGCGAGCTTCAACAGCATGGCGCCGATCACCGCGAGATGGGCGTCGGTGAGCGAGTGCTCCGGAGCCGTCCGCTCCACCTCGTCCGTGAGCCCCTCCAGCAGCCGGCGCGCGGAGGAGTAACTGCCCATGCGGACCATGGCCCCCGCCTTGAGATATCCGGCCGTGGCCTGCATCAGAGGGTCGCCGGAGCAATCCGCTGCCCACTGCACCCGTTCCACTGCGGTGAGGCTGAGGTCGTGGTACCCGAGCTTGTGCGCGAGTGAGTTGACGGCCGATAGCAGGTGGCCAGCTGGCGGAAGGCTTCCCGCTGCTCGCGTTCCAGGCGCGCGCCGGGCCGTCGAGCGGCCGCGGCGTCGCCGTTCAACGCGGTGTGCGTCAGCTCCGAGAGCAGCCCCGGCAGCAGCGGGCCCATGGGGACGTACTTGCTGTCGCGACGGAGCGCGGACACCGCCTCGGTTTCGGCGACCAGGACGGGCAGTGGACGTGCGGGGACGGAAAGGTCGTCCGGGTTGTCGTACGTCAGCAGGACGCGCCGCAGTTCGGGGATCACGGCCTGGGCCTGTTCCTCGGTCTCCGCCCCGTTGATGTAGGGCTGTCCCGTGAGATGGGTCGGGCCGACACGCAGGGCGCGAGCGAGGTGCGTGAGCATGGCGGGCGGCACGACGCGCTGACCGTTCTCGTACTTCTGGAGGGTGCTGATGGAGATCGCGACGGCGTCCGCCAGCTGCTTCACACTCATCTGACGCACCTTGCGCACTTCGCGGATGCGTTCGCCAACGTGCTTCATCGTCCAGCCTTTCGTGTGCGGGCAGCGCCAGCGTAGAGGGGCGGACGAGCGGCGGACAGGGACACGGGAGGCTGTCGCACTCTGATCCTTTACCAGGGGCGACGCGGACCGATGGGAGGGAGGTCGCCCATGAGCACTCATCCAACGCGCATGGCCGGCGGGACCCATGACCAGTGGTTGCACCTCACGACGCAGGGGCTTGGATTCGTCGACCAGGTTCGGGAGACGGTGGTGATCGCTTCGTGCGAGGGTGGCCGGCGGTGCCGGCTGCGCCCGTACGACCGGGCCCGGTGTGCCCTGGTCTACCTGCGCAAGCACGACACCCTCGAGCGGCTCGTCGCGTACGCGCCCTCGTGGACGGAGGCCCTCACCAGCCATCACGCCGCCGCCCGTGAGCACGACATCGTGGACGTCTGCGTGCAGCTGGACCTCGAGGTCCTGGCGGACAAGGGCCACCAGGGCGCCGGCGGCACCGCGATCACCCCGATCAAGCACCACTCGAACACTGAACTCGCCGACAAGCACAAGAAGTCGCCGAGCCGGGGCCGGCCGCCGTTCAGCCTATTGAGGGAGGGCATGCACAACTCGGTCGGCGCACTCGGCGGACTGCGCCCATCATCCGGCGACCGCGCCCAGGGCATGGACAACGATGCGCCGGCGCAATGAAGTCGGGGCAGTTTTGCGACAAGGTCCAGCGGACAGGTCCTGGGCGAGGTCGCCGGCGTTCATGGCCCGCGACGGGCCCCGCATCCGCCCGCCGACTGTAAAGGAGCATGTCCGCTAAATGCCAGCCGACCAAAGACACAGAGGGACCTCCCACACGGCGTCTCGTTTCCATCCTGTGGAGAACGATCACGTGTCTGCGGCCGGTGGCGTGTTCTGCCCTGCGGGCAGTTGCCGCGTGCGCGCACTCGCTTGCGGCGAGAGCGCGTTCCTCTCCGGCGTACGGGGGTGCCGGTTCCGGACCGACATGCTGTGGGGGCTCGGTGGTGCGGCTGTCTGCTCCTCGGCCGTGGCAGTGGTGGACCCGCTGGGCCCGCCGGGCCAACTGGCCCTGGCTCTCGGGATGTGCGCGATGGTGGCCGGATGGCTCGCCCTGCGTGAAGAGGCGCTCGTCCGGGTGCAGGTCCTGGCCGTCGTCCTGATCACCTCAGGGGTGGAGGTCGCCGCTACCCGATGGCTGGGTCTGTGGGACTACCGCCTGCACAACCTGCCCGCCTATCTGCCCGCGCTGCACGCCGTCATCTTCCTTGCCGTCCTCGTGGTCACCCGCTGCCTGCCGAATCGGCGGTTCCTGCCCGGATGCGCGCTCGCCGGGGTCGGTCTGTGGGCGGCCTGGCAACTGCTGCTGAGCGAGCGCGCCGACACGGTCGGCGTCCTCTGGTTCCTCGTGCTCCTGGCTCTGTGCCGGCACCGGGAGACCGCCACGCGGGTTCCGGCGATCGTCGTGGTGACCGTTCCGCACGACATCATGGCGACCGGCACGGGCATGGTGGCCTATCGCCCCCACGACGTCACCGGCCTCATGTCGATCGCCGCCCAGCCGTCCGCCATCGTCGGCGGCTACGCCCTCATCTACTGCCTTGCCTCCCTTATGGCGCCGCCGCTGCTCGGCCTGTGGCGGCGCTACGCTCCCCGTCCGTCGGCAGCGTCATGACGACGACCGGCAGGCCCGCGCGGGCCGTGGTGATCGGCGGCAGCATGGCGGGCCTGCTCGCCGCCCGCGCGCTGACCGACACCTACGAAGAAGTGCTGATGGTCGACCGGGACGTCCTGCCGGCCACGCTCGACCATCGCGTCGGGGTGCCGCAGGCCCGTCACGCGCACTGGCTGCTGGCCGGGGGACTGGAGGTCCTGGAGTCCTTCTTCCCGGGGCTGTCCGCGGAACTGGCCGCCGCGGGCGCGACACCGTACGACCCGCAACGGGACGGCAGCTGGGTCTTCGACGGACGTCCGGCGCAGCGCGCTCCCTCGGGTCTGGCTTGCCTGGCGATGAGCCGTACGCTGCTGGAGAGCCGGCTACGCGCCCGCATCGCGGCCCTTCCCGGGGTGCGCGTGCTCTCCCGGCACGAGGTCGTCGGTCTGCTCACCGCTCCCGACGGGTGCGGGATCGGCGGGGTGCGTGCTGTGCGTCGCGGCCGGCCGGAGCCTGCCTTGGAGATGCGGGCCGACCTGGTGGTCGACGCCTCGGGGCGTGCTTCGCGTACCCCGCTGTGGCTGCGGGAGCTGGGACACCGGGCACCGCGCGAGGAACGGGTTCGGGTGAAGGTGGCCTACGCGAGTCGGCATTACCGGCGCGAGTCGCACCATGTGCCCGGTACTTCGGCGATCGGTCGGCACGTCACGCCGGACCGGTCCCGGGGCGCGGCTCTGTACGCCGAGGAGGGCGACCGCTGGGTCCTCACGCTGGCCGGTGTCCTTTCCGGCGAACCGCCGGTGTCCGCCGACGCGTTCATGATGTTCGGCCGTTCTCTCGACGACTCGCGCATCCGGCAGGTCGTCATGGACGCCGAGCCGCTCGACGATCCCGTCCGCACGCGTTTTCCCGAGGCTCTCCGCCGTCGCTACGAGCGGTTGCCCAGACCGCCCGAGGGGCTGGTCGTCATCGGCGACGCGATGTGCAGCACCAACCCGACCCTGGCCCACGGCATGTCGGTCGCCGCGTTCCAGGCGAAGGCTCTGCACGACTGTCTGCGTGCCGGGACCGAGCGACTGCCCCGGCGTTACCACCGCAGGGCCGCGCGCGTGCTGACCGTGCCGTGGATCGCCACCCGCACCTCCGATGTGCTGCCGTACGAGTCCGGCTGCCGTCGCTCCGTGTTTCTGTGGTCGGCCGACCTCGCCCGCATCGTCCTGAGCGCCGCCATGGAACGGGACGCTCTCGTCACCCGGACCTGTCTGCGCATCGCGCATTTGGTGACCGGCCTGTGGCCGCTGCTCTCACCGCGGATCCTGATCCGCGTTCTGCCACACCTGATCCGTCTCCTGCCGCACCTGATTCCGGGTGGCGCCCGAACGGCGCGCTCGCCCGGGCCCGACCGTATGCCCTGGTACCTGCGCCTGGTGGAGCTGTGCCGGGAGCTGGGCATCGCCACGCCCGAGGACCCCTACCCCGTCTGGGAGGGCGAGGGCGGTCCGGTGGCCGTCGCCCCGCTGTTCGTCCTCTACGACTACTCGTTCCGGGTGCCGGGGGCGGACACCAAGGAGGAGTCCCTGCGGCGGGCCTACGAGTCCGGCGTGGTCTGCACCGACGAGCACTTCCTGCACCCCGACCCGTACCCCACCCGCGAGGACTGGTGCCGGGCCCGCGTCGAGTACACCGAGCGCCGCCTCGCCGAGCTCGGCCCGGAGCTGCGTCCCGTCCTCATCAACCACTGGCCGCTGCTCCGCGACCCCACCCGGATCCTGCGCTACCCGGACTTCGCCCAGTGGTGCGGCACGACGCTCACCGCCGACTGGCACGTGCGCTTCCGGGCCGCGGCCGCGGTCTACGGCCATCTGCACATCCCCCGCGTCTCCTGGCACGACGGGGTGCGCTTCGAGGAGGTCTCGGTCGGCTACCCGCGCGAGTGGCGCAAGCGCCCGCCGCGCGAGCCGCTGCGCCAGATCCTCCCGCAGCCGGTGGACCGCCCCGGGGACGTGTGGTGATCAAGGAATGATCGAGGAACTGCTGCCCTCCGGGGCCGTCGCCGAGGACACCTTCACCGACGCCACCGACGACCCCGCGAGCGTCCTCTTCCCCGAGGAGGCGGACCGCATCGCCCGCGCCGTGCCGCGCCGGCAGCGCGAGTACGCCACCGTGCGGGTGTGCGCGCGCCGGGCGTTGGGCCGGCTCGGGTACGCGCCCGTCCCGCTGCTGTCCAGCAAGCGCGGGGCGCCGCAGTGGCCGGCGGGCGTGGTCGGGTCCATGACGCACTGCCAGGGCTACCGGGCCGCCGTCGTGGCACGCGCGGGCGACCTCGCGTCGATCGGCATAGACGCCGAGCCCAACGGGCCGCTGCCGGAGGGGGTGCTGGACACCATCGCCCTGCCCTCCGAGAAGGAGTGGATCGCCGGGCTGTCGGCCGCGCATCCCGCCGTGCACTGGGACCGGCTGCTGTTCAGCGCCAAGGAGAGCGTGTTCAAGACCTGGTACCCGTTGACCGGTCTCGAGCTGGACTTCGACGAGGCGGAGCTGACCGTGGACCCGGTCGCGGGGACGTTCGCGGCCCGGCTCCTGGTGCCCGGCCCGGTCGTCGAGGGCCGTCGGCTGGACGGCTTCGCCGGCCGCTGGACCGTGGGGAACGGCCTGGTCGTGACGGCGATCGCGCTGCCGCTCGCGCCCGTGCCGGACGAGGAGCGCGGCGAGGAGGCGTACGCCCACAGCCCGTCCGGCGCCTGAGCCGGGACGAGGACCGGGGTGGCTGCGGAGCGGAACGATTCACCACGATCCCCGTGAACGGTTCCGCGATCCGGCCACCCCCTCCTAAGCTGGACAACCGCACTGCGGTTCGAGCAGTTGACAAGCACGGGGGGTGCTGCGTGTCTCACCTTCGGACACGTGACCAGTTGACACACGACGATTTATCGACCCGGCCTTTCCCGCGGGCTCCCGGCACGACGGAATCGTGCGCGAAGGGTTTCGCCGCCCAAGAGGCAGCCGTGAACGGGGGGTTCACCGGCATCGACCCCGAAGGCCCCGCCTTCCTCGCCTCGCTCGGCGGCCTCGTGGCCGGATCCGGGGCGGCGGTGGACGCGGTCCTGCCGGGACGGCCGGCCGAGGCGCGGCAGATGTGCGAGGCGCTGCTGCGGCTCCTGCGCTCGGACCGGATCGCCGAGCTGAGACTGCTGCGCACCACCGCGTCCCCGGCGGGCGGGACGGTGCGGGATCCGGCGCCCGACCCCGACTGCGCCGCGCGGATCCGGGTGACCGACACCGCGATCCCCGAGGTCATCATCGTCAACGGCCGGGCGGCACTGGTGCGTTGCGGCGTCGCCGCGGGCCGGCGGGCCTCGCTGGTGCACGCCCCCGACGTGGTCAGGACGCTCCAGGCGCTGTTCTCGGGGGTGTGGCGGACGGCCGCCCCTGTGGGCGGGCCCCGGCGCGACCCCGCCTTCGAGCTCTCCGAGGGCGCCTACCGCGTGCTGCGGCAGATGTGCACGGGCGACACGGACACCGCCGCGGCCCGCGAACTGTCCATCTCCGTACGGACCTACCGGCGGCACGCGGCCGAGATCCTCCGGGTCCTGGGCGTCACCTCGCGCTTCCAGGCCGGGGTGCGGGCCATGGAGCTGGGGCTGCTGAGGAACGGCGGCCCCGTCCGCTGACACAGCACTGCGGGGCCGTCCGGGAGGACGGCCCCGCAGTGCTGTTCCGGCCGTGAGGCGAACGGCCTACTTGCTGACGCAGACGTTTCCGCTCGCCGCGTTCAGCAGGCCGACGATGTCGATGGTGTTGCCGCAGAGGTTGATCGGGAGGTGGATCGGGACCTGGATCACGTTCCCGGAGACGACACCCGGGGAGCCGACGGCGGCCCCCTTCGCGTCGGCGTCGGCGAGGGCGGTGCCGGTGACGCCGGCAAGGGTGGCGCCCACGGCGGCGGTGAGGACGGCTGCCTTGGCGATTCGTGACATGGGAGGTGACACCTTTGTTCGGTCTGACAGGGTCGAACTCCTGGCCGTAGGAGGCCGGAGCCCGGATCAACGTCCGTTGACCGCAAAGGTTTCGTCGGTGCGGCGGACGGGTGACGGAGCACGGTCACCGCGCCCGCGGCGGCACCCGCGTGCCGTCTGTACAGTCGCCGCGCCGCACCGCTACAAGGGACGTGGGACCGATCGGTGCGGGAGGCAACGATGCGCAGGATCGCGATCGTCGGTGCGGGACAGGCGGGGCTGCACCTGGCGCTGGGACTCCTCCGGGCCGCGCCCGGGGAGTACGACGTGCTGCTGCTCTCCGACCGCCGGCCGGAGGAGATCCGCGCCGGCCGGGTGCTGTCCACGCAGCAGATGTTCGGCCCGGCCCGCGCCCTGGAGCGGGCGGCCGGGCTCAACCTGTGGGACGCGGAGACCCCCTGGATCGAGGGCATGCGGCTGACCACCGCCGACCCCCCGGGAACGGCCGCCCGGACGATCGCCGCCGACCTGGAGGAACCGGCCCAGTCGGTGGACCTGCGGATGAAGACGGCGCGCTGGCTGGAGCTGTTCGAGGAGGAGGGCGGCCGGGCCGAGTACCGCGCGGTGACCGCGGACGACCTGCCGGCGCTGGCCGCGGCCCACGATCTGACGCTGCTGGCCTCCGGGCGCGGCGACCTCGGCGCCGTCCTCGGCCGCGACGGGCGGCACAGTCCCTTCACCGAGCCGCGGCGCGAGCTCGCCGTCGTCTATGTGCACGGCGTCGCGCCGCATCCCGAGTGGCCCGCGCACCTGCGGATGACCGGCTGTCCCGGGGTGGGCGAGCTGATGGTCCTGCCCGGGCTGACGCTCTCCGGGCCCTGCACGATGCTGTTGTGGGAGGCCGTCCCGGACGGCTCGTTCGACCGCTGGCGCGACCGGCCCGGACCGGCGGAGGCCCTGAAGCGCTCGCTGGAGCTGATGCGCGCCTGGGCGCCCTGGGAGTACGAACGCTGCGCGGCCGCCGAGCCGACGGACGCGGGGGCCGTGCTGACCGGCGCCTTCGTCCCCGTCGTCCGCCACCCGGTCGCCGAGGTGGCCCCGGACGCGTACGTCCTCGGCATGGCCGACGCGGTCGTCCTCAACGACCCGCTCACGGGACAGGGCTCCAACAACGCGGCGCACTGCGCCGACCACTACCTGCGGGCCGTCCTCGCCCGCGGCGACGAGCCGTTCGACCGGGCGTGGATGCACGACGCGTTCGCCCCCTGGTGGGAGCGGGCCCGGCACACCGTGGCCTTCACCAACACCCTGCTGGAGCCGCTGCCGCCGCACGTCCGGGCCGTGCTGACCGCCGCGGCCGAGCGCCCCGACGTCGCCCACCGCTACGTCAACGGCTTCCCCGACCCGGCCGGGTACCGGGACTGGCTGCTGGACGCGGACCGGGCGGAGGCCTACCTGGCCGCCCTGGGATAGCGTGACCGGGTGAGCACGAGAACGACGGCGCGCGACGGCGGGCAGGGGCCCGTGGTCTGCGCCGTCTCCCTCGGCGGCGGGCTCGGCGCCGCGGCCCGCTACGGCGCGGGGCTGCTCTGGCCGACGGCCGACACGGCCTTCCCCTGGACGACGTTCCTCGTCAACGCGACGGGCTGTGCGCTGATCGGTGTCCTGATGGCGACGATCGACGGGCTCGGCGCCCCGCACCGGCTGGTCCGGCCGTTCCTCGGCACGGGTGTGCTCGGCGGCTACACGACGTTCTCCACGTACGCGGTCGACTTCCAGCGCTTCGTCGCGGACGGACGGGCCGGGATCGGGCTGGCGTACCTGGTCGCGACGCCGCTCGCGGCACTGGCCGCGGTCTGGGCGGCGGCGGGGGCGACGCGCCGGGCGATCGAGGGGAAGGTGCGATGACGGCGCTCCGACTGACCGTGTACGTCGGCGAGTCCGACATGGCGGCCCACGGCCGGCCGCTCTACTCCGAGATCGTGCACCGGGCCCACCGGGCGGGGCTGGCGGGCGCCAGCGCCTTCCGGGGGATCGAGGGCTACGGCGCCTCGTCGCGGGTGCACACGGCGCGACTGCTGTCGCTGAGCGAGGAGTTGCCGGTGGCGGTGGTGATCGTGGACGAGGAGTCGCGCGTGCGGGGGTTCCTGCCGGTGCTGGACGAGCTCCTCGGGCCGGACGGGCGCGGCCTGGTGACCCTCGACGCGACCGAGGTCCACCGCGGGTGAACTGGCTTCTCGTCGTTGCCGGTGCGATGGCCGGTGCGCCGCTGCGGTATCTGACCGACCGGGCGGTCCAGGCGCGTCACGACTCGGTGTTCCCGTGGGGGACGTTCACGGTGAATGTGGTGGGGTGCGTGGTGTTGGGGGTGGTGACGGGGGCGGCGCCGACGGCCGTGCGGCTGGCGTTGGGGACGGGGTTCTGCGGGGCGTTGACGACGTATTCGACGTTCTCGTACGAGACGTTGCGGCTGGCGCGGGACGGGGCGCGGGGGTATGCGCTGATGAATGTGGTGGGGAGTGTGGTGGCGGGGGTTGCGGCGGCGTTCGGTGGGGTGTGGCTGGGCGCCGTGTTGTTCTAGCCCCCGGCCCGCCCTTTCACCGTTTCTTGCGCGCTCCGCGCGGGCAACGCGGCTTCGCCGCGTTCGTCCTCAATCGCCGGACGGGCTCTGCAGGTGCTCCAGCAGCACCTCCCACAACTCCCGTGCCGCCCTTGGCGGAGGCGCGTCCTTCCGGTGCGCCACCGCCACCGTGCGCCGCATCCGGTCCCCCTCGAACGGCGTCACCCGCAACCCCGACCGCCCCGCCACCATCCCGGGCACCACCGCCACCCCCAGCCCCGCCCGCACGAAGCCCAGCACCGCGTCCATCTCCCCGCCCTCCACCGTGAACGACGGCTCGAAGCCGGCCGCGCGGCAGGCGGTGATCGTGATCTCGCGGAGGTCGTAGCCGCGGCGGAACATGACCATCGGCAGGCCGCGGAGATCCTCGACGCGCATGCGGCGACGGGGCATCGGCACCGACGGCGCCGACACGACGACCAGGTCCTCCCTCAGCAGCTCCGTCGTCTCGAGCGCCGGTGCCCCGACGCCCAGCGGCGTGATGATCAGGGCCAGGTCCAGGCCCCCGGCCGCCAGGCTGCGGACCAGGTCCTGCGAACCCCCCTCGTCGATGAACAACTCGATCCCGGGGAACCGGGCGTGGTACGCGCGCAGCACGTCCGGCACCAGGCTCGCGCACAGGCTCGGCGGCGCCCCCAGCCGCACCCGTCCCCGCCGCAGCTGGGCCACCTCCTGGGCCTCGCGCCGCGCGGTGTCCGTGTCCGCGAGGATCCGCCGGGCCAGCGGCAGCAGCGCCTCCCCCGCGTCGGTCAGCGTGATGTTGCCGCGCGCCCGGTGGAAGAGGTCCGCGCCCAGCTCCCGTTCGAGCGCGCGGATCTGCTGGGACAGCGACGGCTGGGCGACGTGCAGCGCCTCGGCGGCGCGGGTGAAGTGCCGGAGTTCGGCGACGGTCGCGAAGTAGCGGAGCTGTTGGAGTTGCATCACCACCAGAATAGATAGGCCATGCCTATGGAAACCAGCGGTGCCATGTCTTGGACGGATCGAAGGTTGCCGACCTAGCGTCGGTGACATGGCACTGGCGACCCGGGCGGAGCGCTCCCCGTCCCTCATCGGCTCCGTGTGGCACTCGACCGTCGGCAAGAAGGCGGTCATGGCGGTCACCGGCCTGATCATGCTGGCGTACCTGGTCGCCCACATGCTGGGCAACCTGAAGATCTTCTTCGGGGCCGGGGAGTTCAACCACTACGCGCACTGGCTGCGCACGATCGGTGAACCGCTCCTGCACTACGAGTGGTTCCTGTGGCTCGTGCGCGTCGCCCTCGCCGCGTCCGTCGTGCTGCACGGCGTCGCCGCGTACCAGCTCAGCCGCCGCGACCTCGCCGCGCGCCCCGCGAAGTACGAGCGCCGGCGCGCCCGCGCGAGCTATGCGACGCGCACCATGCGCTGGGGCGGGATCATCCTCGGGCTGTTCATCGTCTGGCACATCCTCGACCTCACCACCCTCACCGTGAACCCCAACGCGGAGCACGGCCGTCCGTACGAGAACGTCGTCGCGTCCTTCGACCGCTGGTACGTCGACGTCCTCTACATCGCCGCGATGCTCGCCCTGGGCCTGCACATCCGGCACGGCTTCTGGAGCGCCGCACAGACGCTGGGCGCCAACTCCCCGCGGCGCGACCGGGCGTTCAAGGCCGTCGCGAACGGCCTCGCCGCGCTGCTGACCCTCGGCTTCGTCGCCGTCCCGATCGGCGTCATGACAGGAATCGTGAGCTGACCCATGTCCGACTACGTCCACTACCGGACCGGCGAACCCGTCGCCGACACCAAGGCCCCCGACGGCCCGATAGCCGAACGCTGGGACCGCCGCCGCTTCGAGGCGAAGCTCGTCAACCCCGCCAACCGCCGCAAGCACACCGTCATCGTGGTCGGCACGGGCCTCGCCGGCGGCTCGGCCGGGGCCACACTCGCCGAACAGGGCTACCACGTCGTCCAGTTCTGCTACCAGGACTCGCCGCGACGGGCGCACTCCATCGCCGCGCAGGGCGGCATCAACGCCGCCAAGAACTACCGCAACGACGGCGATTCCGTGCACCGGCTCTTCTACGACACCGTCAAGGGCGGCGACTTCCGCGCCCGCGAGTCCAACGTGCACCGCCTCGCCCAGGTCTCCGTCGAGATCATCGACCAGTGCGTGGCGCAGGGCGTG
This sequence comes from Streptomyces thioluteus, assembly GCF_039535865.1. Classification (NCBI taxonomy): domain Bacteria; kingdom Bacillati; phylum Actinomycetota; class Actinomycetes; order Kitasatosporales; family Streptomycetaceae; genus Streptomyces; species Streptomyces thioluteus. The sequence continues at coordinate 17,622 of NZ_BAAAXZ010000043.1, read as the reverse complement.
CCGTTCGCCCGCGAATACGGCGGTCTGCTGGACACCCGGTCGTTCGGCGGCGTCCAGGTCTCGCGGACGTTCTACGCCCGCGGCCAGACGGGGCAGCAGCTGCTGCTCGGCGCGTACCAGGCGCTGTCCCGGCAGATCGCCGCCGGCACCGTCGAGATGCATCCGCGCACCGAGATGCTCGACCTGATCGTCGTCGACGGGCGGGCCCGCGGGATCGTCGCCCGCGACCTGATCACCGGCCGGATCAGCACCTACTTCGCGGACGCGGTCGTGCTGGCGAGCGGCGGCTACGGCAACGTCTTCTATCTGTCGACGAACGCCAAGAACTCCAATGCCACGGCCGTCTGGCGGGCGCACCGGCGCGGCGCGTACTTCGCCAACCCGTGCTTCACCCAGATCCACCCCACCTGCATCCCGCGCTCCGGCGACCACCAGTCGAAGCTGACGCTGATGAGCGAGTCGCTGCGCAACGACGGCCGCATCTGGGTGCCGAAGGCGAAGGGCGACACACGCCCGCCGGCGGAGATCCCGGAGGACGAGCGCGACTACTACCTGGAGCGGATCTATCCGTCCTTCGGCAACCTCGTCCCCCGCGACATCGCCTCGCGCGCCGCGAAGAACGTCTGCGACGAGGGGCGCGGCGTCGGGCCCGGCGGGCAGGGCGTCTACCTGGACTTCGCGGACGCGATCCGGCGGATGGGGCGGAAGGCCGTCGAGGCGAAGTACGGCAACCTCTTCGAGATGTACGAGCGGATCACCGCCGAGGACCCGTACGAGGTGCCGATGCGGATCTATCCGGCGATCCACTACACGATGGGCGGACTGTGGGTCGACTACGACCTCCAGACCACCGTCCCGGGCCTGTTCGCCATCGGCGAGGCCAACTTCTCCGACCACGGGGCGAACCGGCTGGGCGCCTCGGCCCTGATGCAGGGCCTGGCCGACGGCTACTTCGTCCTCCCGTCGACGATCAACGACTACCTCGCCCGGCACCCGCACGACGAAGTACCGCCCGACCACCCGGCGGTGGCGTCCGCCGTCGCCGAGGTGACGGACCGGCTGGACCGGCTGCTCGCCGTGGACGGCGACCGCACGCCGGACTCGTTCCACCGCGAACTCGGCGAACTCCTCTGGGACGAATGCGGGATGGCCCGCACGGACGCGGGGCTGCGCAAGGCGCTCGGCCGGATTCCGGAGCTCCGGGAGGAGTTCTGGCGCCGGATCAAGGTGCCGGGCACGGGCGAGGAGCTCAACCAGTCCCTGGAGAAGGCCAACCGCATCGTCGACTACCTCGAACTCGCCGAGCTGATGTGCCTCGACGCGCTGCACCGGGCCGAGTCCTGCGGCGGTCACTTCCGCGAGGAGAGCCGGACGGCGGAGGGAGAGGCGGCGCGCCGGGACGAGGAGTTCGCGTACGCCGCGGCCTGGGAGTTCACGGGGGCGGGCGCGGCGCCCGTCCTCCACAAGGAAGACCTGCACTTCGAGTACGTCCACCCCACACAGCGGAGTTACGCGTGAAGCTCACCCTGCGCATCTGGCGCCAGCGCGACGCGGACACGGCCGGCGCCATGACCACGTACGAGGTCTCCGGCATCAGCGAGGACATGTCCTTCCTGGAGATGCTGGACCATCTCAACGAGGAGCTCATCCTCGCCGGGGACGAGCCCGTCGCCTTCGACCACGACTGCCGGGAGGGGATCTGCGGCGCGTGCGGCATGGTCATCAACGGGCAGGCGCACGGGCCGGAGCGGACGACGACGTGTCAGCTGCACATGCGGCACTTCCGGGACGGCGACACGATCGACGTGGAGCCGTGGCGGGCGGCGGCGTTCCCGGTGGTGAAGGATCTGGTCGTGGACCGCTCGGCGTTCGACCGGGTCATCGGGGCGGGCGGCTACGTCTCCGTGCCGACCGGGGCCGCGCCCGAGGCGCACGCCACGCCGGTGCCGAAGGAGGCCGCCGACCTGGCCTTCGAGCACGCGGAGTGCATCGGCTGCGGCGCGTGCGTGGCGGCCTGCCCCAACGGGTCGGCGATGCTCTTCACTTCGGCGAAGGTCGTGCATCTGAACGTGCTGCCGCAGGGGGCGCCCGAGCGGGAGTCGCGGGTGCTGGACATGGTGTCGGCGATGGACGGGGAGGGGTTCGGCGGCTGCACGAATACGGGTGAGTGCGCGACGGCCTGCCCGAAGGGGATTCCGTTGTCGGCGATAGGGATGCTGAACCGGGAGTATCTGCGGGCGTCGGTGAAGCGGCGTTAGCCGCTCGGGGGCCAGGGGGCGGAGCCCCCGGTGGGGTGCAGGGGCGGAGCCCCGCTCCCTATCATGGGCGCCATGACCGCGTCGCTTCCCGGACCAGCCCCCGACTCCCCCGCCCTCCGCGCCTCCCACGCCGAGCGGGACGCCGTCATCGAGCGGCTCCAGGACGCGGCCGTCGAAGGACGGATCGACTTCGCCGAGCTGGACGTCCGGGTGGAGAGGGCGCTGGGCGCCAAGGAGCAGGCGGAGCTCGCGCTGCTCGTCGCCGATCTGCCGCCGGTCGCCGGTGCCGAGCCGGGCGAGCCGGTCGTCCTCAACGGCGGCATGGCCGGCATCGTCCGCAAGGGGGCCTGGACCGTGCCCGCGTCCCTGACCGTGAACGCGGGCATGGGCGGCGCCGTCCTCGACTTCACCCGGGTCACCACCCGTCTCCCCGAGGTGGAGATACGGGTGAAGGCCAAGATGGGCGGGGTCGTGGTCGTCGTCCCGGAGGGCTGGGCCGTCGACACGGACCGGATGGACCCCGACATGGGCGGGGTCAGGGACCGGACCGCCGAGGGCCGACGCGCCCCCGGGACGCCGCTGATCCGTCTCGTCGGCAGCGCCGGCATGGGCGGCGTCGTCGTACGCCACCCCAGCCTCCGCGAACGCCGCAAGCTCAGGCGCGAACTGGAATCCTAGGGGACTCGTGCTCCGGCGCGGCCTCCGCCACCGGCTCCTCGCGGACGCGCGTGACGTTCAGGCCGGCGCCCAGCGGCGCGCACAGCACCAGGATCCCGCCCGCAAACAGGTCACGGCCGTCCTTGGTGCTGCCCACGAAGGGACCGGCCGCAGCAGCCGCGGACCGATGCGACGCCGAGCCGGCGACAGCCCCCTGAGCAATCCATGCAACTCCACTCAACCAATGGCGCATTGGAGCGGTGACGACCGGGCGAATCCTTGGCTGCTCCATCTAGTTGTTCTAGATTGACGCGAACAGCACCGTCTGGGGGAGGAATTGCCGATGCAATCAGCAGGGAGTACGGACGGGACGGACGCGGGAAGGCCAAGTCCCTCGCGCATCGCCGGACTTACCGTCCTGCCCTTCGCCACCGGCCTCGCCGTCGCCGTCGTCGCCTACTTCGTCCTGCGCGACGACCTGCCGCACCGCATGCCCACCCATTTCGGCCCGGGCGGTGCGGACGGCTACGGTCCGCCGGGCCAGGCCATGGCCGGAAACCTGGTGCTCTACGCCGTCGAAACGGTGCTGTTCCTTGTCAAGTCACTGACCGACGAGGAACAGCGCAGCACGCGGCCGACCCTGATCGCCGCCTGGGCGGTCTCCGTGGCCACGACCTACTTCATGTGGAGCGCGCTCAAGGCCGGGGCCGACGCGGGGGACGGCGGTGACGCGTCCGTTCCCGCCTACCAGTTCGTCGTCGCCCTGGCGGCCGGCGGGGCCGTGACCCTCGGCGGCTGGCTCCGCTCCCGCGGCCGTTCCCGCTCCCGGAGGAAGGCATGAGCACCGTCAAGTCCGTCTGGCAGCGCTCGCAGTTCTGCGGCTGACTCCTCGCGGGGCGGTCCGGGTGACCGTCGCGCCCGAGGGCGTGACCGTGGCAGCCGGGCGTCCGTGCCGTGTCCCTGCGCCAAGGGGGCACGCTCTGGCTGGAGTTCAAGAGCAGCGCCCGGTTCGTCGTCACCGTCGACGACGCCCCCACCGCCGCCGAGCCCTCCCCCAGGGGCGCCGAGATGCCGGTCTCCATCGACCACGGGTCGCGGGTGCCGCTGGCGGAACAGATCGCGGCGTGCGTACGCCGGCAGCTCGCGCGTCGGCAGTGGAGGCGTGCCGCCACTCGTACGCCTGACGCGCAAGCAGGGGCTGAGTGAGGGGGAGGCGGTCGCGATGGTGACGGAGGAGTACCGGGGGCGGGGGTAGGACGGCTCGTCCCGGGCCGAAGAAGTCGATCGATCGGTCCGGGACGGAAAGGACCGCGTCAGCCGGCCACCGCCGAAGCGGCGGTCGCGTTCCCAGGCGTGGAGATCACCGCCCGGCCCGTCGGCGGCCGGGGCAGGACGGAGCATGGATTACGGCGTCAGACAGTCCACGGAAAGTCCTACGGAAACGGCGACGGGCGCCTCGACAGGACCGATGTCCTCCCCGAAGAGACAGGACGAGAGACCACCGGCCGGATCCGGCGCCGCACCCGCCGGCGGGGCGACGAAGCCGAAGAAGGCGAGAGCCCCCAGGAGAACGACGACAAGACGACGCATGAACACCCCCACGGTCACGCACAGTTGCGTTGCCGATGAGCCTCCCCGAAGGTGGGTAACGCCAAGCGCTTCGTCACCCGTTCGGGTGGAACCACCGTCGCGCCGCCTCCAGCCCCTCCTCGTTCGCGTCCGGACTCCACAGCCCGGTCACGTCCCCCCGGGCGATCCGCCCCGCGAAGTAGACGGCCTGGCCCGCCCACCGGTAGTCCAACAGCGGTCCCAGTGCCCGCTCCATTTCCTCGCGTGCGAGGGCGCCCTCCGCGATGTACGCGTCGATCAACGGCCGCATCCGCGCCGGACCTTCGTACATCACCAGCGCCGCCAGGTCGTATGCTCTCGGCCACACGCCCGCCCCGCCCCAGTCGATCACGCCGCACCGGCCCGTCGCCGGGTCCAGCCGGAACGCGTCCATGGACGGATCACCATGGACCGGGCCCCAGGTGAGCGCCGCCGCGTCGAGCAGCCGCATCACACCCTCCGCCATCGGGCGCAGCCATGGGCGTATGTCGAGGTGCTCCTCGGGCAGGTACAGCCGCCCCGGCTCCGCCGTCCCCAGCACCAGGTGCGCTCGGGCCAACGTCCTTCCGACGACGGCCTGCTCCTCCGGCTCCTCGCCCTCCACCCAGCGCAGGAGCGCGAACGTCCGCTCCCCCAGCGGGGCCGTCCACCGCCCGTCCAGCGTGGGCTCCGGCGCGCCGGCGGCTATCCCGGCCCGCTCCAGCCGATCCGCGAGGCCGAGCCCGTACGCGAACGCCTCCGCCGCGTGAGCGGGCACGGCCTTGCCGACCCAGCGGGCTGTATCAGAACGGACCGACCATGTCAGCGAGTTCATACCGCCTTCCAGGGCGGTCACGTCCACGGGGTCGAAACCCCAATGCCGGTTGAGCAGTTCGGGAATCATGCCGCGACCGTAACGGCAAGTGGGCCGTTCCTGTGGCGGCAGCCGTGGGCCCGGTCTCCGCCGGGCCGGGGACCTCGCGCCACAGGGCCGCGTACGCGGTGAAGCGGCGTACGCGGCAGTGGGCGCAGGTGGCGACGCCGGGCACCACCACCCACGTGGTGTGAACGCACGTCTCCACGTCAGTGCATCCAGCGCTGGTGGCGTCCCATGGTGACGATCCAGCCCTGCGCGGCGGTGCGGTTCCCTTCGCGGGTGGCGGCGTGGAAGGCGTCTTTGATGCGGCGGCATTCGGTGCAGGGGACGGGGGGTGGGGGTGGGAGTTGGGGCATGGGTGATGCGGCCATGGGGGCACCCCTTCGGGTCGGCAATCACTGGATGTGGCAACAGGATTGCCACTCGGGAGTACGCTCCGGAAGCATTTGATGTCCCAACCTCATGCTGGGAATTGGGAGGGCTCCATGCCGCGCCGGGCACGCAAACTCACACCTGGGCGATCGGCCCGTCACCTGTTCGGAGCGGAGCTCCGGCGGCATCGTAAGCAGGCCGGGATGAGCCTGGAGAAGCTCGCTACGGTCGTCCCGTACAGCCGCAGCCATCTGTCGCGCATCGAGACTGCCGAGTACATGCCGCCTCCCGACCTACCCACGCTGCTGGACGCGGCATTCGGCTCCGGCCAGTTGTTCCGACGTCTCTACGAAATCGCTCAGCACGAGGCCCATCCGGACGAGTACCGGCGTTTTATGGAGGCGGAGGCAAGGGCACGCAGGATCCAGAGCTACGCGGGTTGCTTCATTCCGGGGCTGATCCAGACCGAGGACTACACGCGGACCCTGTTTCGCACCCATGCCCCGGACCGCCCTGCGGGCGAGACGGAACGGATGGTGTCCCGCCGGATGGCCAGGCAAGCGCTGCTTCGCAGCGGCACACCGCCCCATACCTGCTACCTCATCGACGAGGCCGTTCTTCGACGCCCCGTCGGCGGAACCCGAATCTGGCGGGATCAGCTGGGAGCTGTGGCCGATCTGGCCGACGACTCCGCGGTTGCGGTGCACGTGCTCCCCTTCTCCCACGGGGAACACGCCCTGATCGGCGGGCATTTAGGCCTGTTCACCTTGCCGAACGGTACGGTGCTCGCCTTCGAGGAGAGCATCACCATGTGCAGGGCCCAGGAGTCTCCGAACAAGGCCAAGCGCCTCCGCGAGGCCTACCAAGAGCTGTGCGCATCCGCCCTGCCGCCGCAGCAAAGCGCAGCGTTCATTCGTGCTGTCATGGACGAGCTTCCGTCATGAGCCGGGACCGGAGGCGCCCGCGCCTCCGCCCTGAGGACGGATGGGGTCCGGGGCCTCCCCGGGAAACGGTGAAAGGGCGGGGCCGGGGCACAACTCCTCCCGGGCCCCAGCCCTTCGGCAACGACCGGCTACGAGGCGACCCGCCTCAGAACCCTTCCTCCCGCACCCACTCCGCCAGCACCTTCGCGCAGCCGTCCACCGACTCCTGCCACGTCTGCCCGGCCCCGGCCCCCGCCTCGTCGCTCACGTGCTTGATCAGGCGGATCGGGACGTCCGCCCGTCGGGCGACCGTGACGAGCGCGTAGCCCTCCATGTCCACCAGCTGCGCATGCTGCGCCAGTCGCGCCCGCGCCGACTCGTCCGCGACGAACAGGTCGCCCGTGGCCAGCGTCGGGCCGGTGCCCTCGCTCACCGTGAGGGCGTCGCCGTACGTCCGGCCGGTCAGCGCCTTCAGCACCGGAGTGTCGATGTCGTGCTGGATGACCTGCGCGATCTCGTGCGTCCCCAGCCAGCCGGACTCCAGCGCGCCCGCCGTGCCGAGGTTGAGGATCTCGGAGGGGCGGTCGCCCCGCGCCAGGACCGTCGCCAGCGAGGCCGCCGCGTTGACCTTGCCGATTCCCGTGAGCAGCACGGGGAGGTCCGTGTCGAGGTGGGCGGCCTCCTCCTGGACGGCCAGGACGAGGAGGGGGCGGTCGGGGGTGACGGTTCCGGTGAGACGCATGCGGTCCATCATCGCAGGGACGCGATCAACGCCCGAGCGGCCTGATCTCGGACTCCGGCGGGGCGGTGAACTTCACCGGGGCGCCGAAGTCCTTCAGGACCATCACGTTGTGGGCCTTGGCGCCGCTGACGCCCATCCACTGCTCGAGGCGGACGACCCGCCCGGCCTTGTTGATCCACAGGTCGCAGTCGATCTGCTCCATGCCCTTGGTCCGCATGTTGTCGTAGAGCTTCACATCGGCCTTGCGGACCTGTTCCCGGGTGAGCGTGCCGGAAAGCCGGTGGGCGGGCTGTCCACCCTGTACCTCGACGCCCTTGCGGGCGGAAGGACCCAGGTCGAGCATCATGCGCGTGTACTTGTCGAAGTCCTGGGCAGCGCCCTGTGAACCGCCCGCAGGCATCCTCGCCCAGCCTCCGCCGGTGTTGAACTGCCCGAGCTTCCCACGGCCGTAGGCGCCCTCCGGGGTGGCGAGCATCTCCATGTCGACGGCCTGGTCGGCCGGGACGTCCGACACCGTGCGCATGCGCACCTTCATGCCCGTCGGCGCGTTGAGGTTGCCCCGGCCGGACATGGTCATCGCGAGCCTGGAGCCGAGGTAGGTCTCCGTGTCCATCTGCGCGGAGTACGGCGCCGGGTCGGCCTTCCGGACGGCTTCCCCGACGTCGAAGCCGTCGGCCGGGGCGGACGAGGCAGACGACGAGCCCTTCACCGCACCGGCCACTCTCTCCGTCTTCCCGGAGCCGCACCCTCCGAGCGTGACGACCGCCGCCGTCACGGCGGCAGCTGCGACAACACCGGCACGTCGTATGCGCATGAAGGGTTCTCCTGGGGATCACGGCGGGGGACGCGCCATCTTCGCCCAGGGAACGTATACGACACAAAGTGATTTGGCGTCACACAAATCCCTCAGTTCAGAAAGCCGTTGATCAACTCCAGCCACTCCCCCGGCCGCTCCGCGAACGGCAGGTGCCCGCTCTCCAGCTCGGCCCACTCCGCCCCCGGGATGCCGTCCGCCAGTTCCCGGTGGAGGCGCGGCGTCACGAGCGAGTCGTACGCCGTGGAGATCACGAGCGTGGGCACCCGGATCCCGGCCAGGTCGGCCGTCACGTCTACGCGTTCGGCCAGCTCCACATGGTCGTCCGTGCCCGGCGGAACCGTCGCCGCCGCCTGCTTCAGGGCCGCGTCGAGGGCGTCCTGCGGGACGGCGTCCAGCGCGGGCGCGCCCATCCCGAGCAGGGAGACGTACGCGGCCAGCTTCGCGTGGCCGTCGTCCTCGGCGAGCAGTTCGCGCCACAGCCGCGCCGCGAGGCGGAAGCGCGGGTTGGGGCGGGCGAAGCCGGCGGTGAGGACGAGGCCGGTGACGCGCTCGGGGTGCCGGGCCGCGATCCGTACGGCGACGGCCGAGCCCAGGGAGTAGCCGCTGACGGCGAACGTCTCGACGCCCTCCTCGTCGGCGGCGGCCACGAGCCCGTCGGCCAGCCCGTCCAGGGTGAGCGGGACGTCGGAGCGCGGGGTGCGGCCCGTACCGGGGAAGTCGGGTCCGACGACGGTCCGGTGCGCGGCCAGGCCGTCCATGACCGGGCCGTAGTTGGCGTCGATGCCGCCGCCCGCGCCGTGGGCGAGCAGCAGACCGGGGCCGGTGCCACGGACGATACGGCCGAAGGAAGAAGTGATCTCTGCGGAAGTCATGGCAGGACGCTAAAGCCTGACACAGATGTCAGAGTCAACCCGAGCCCCGTGCCCGCACCGCGTCCCGCGCCACCGCCGTCAGCCACGCCTCCGCGTCGGCGATCAGCAGCAGGTCGGCGGTGGAGGTGCGGTCCGCGACGCGGAGGGGGCCGGAGGTGTGGGCGGGGTTGGGGTCGGAGAGCGGGCCGGGCCGTGCGGGACGGGCCAGCGCGCCCGCCGAGCGGACGCACTCCCCCGCCACGCGCTCGGCGAGGGCGGCCAGTTCGGCGGCGGCCTCCGGCGGGGGCGGGTCGTGGGCGCCGTGCCGGTGGCGGCCGAGGAGCAGGGCGCCGCCGGTGACCACGGCGTACCCGGCGAGCATGTACGCGCCCCAGGGCGGGTCGGTGGAGCGGTGCTGCCGGGCGGCGCGCTCGCCGCTGTACTCCAGGTGCGTCGCCTGGGCGAGGAGCATGGCGCGGCGGGCCGGGAGCAACGCGTCGGACCCGTCGTCGCGGACGGTGTGGCACAGCAGCCCGGCCACCTCCCGGCATCCGGCGGCGGCGCGGACGAGGAACTCGCCGACGTCGTCGCGGAGTTGTCCGTACGCGCCGCGCGGCCAGGCGAGCAGCCCGGCCGCCGCGCCGATGAGGCCGCCGACGACGACGTTGACGAAGCGGAGCGCGGGCAGGTCCCAGCCGGGGTAGGCGACCTGCCCGAAGAGGACCATGAAGGCCAGGGTCATGACCGCCTGGGTCCACATCGGTCCGGCGACGGCGCCGAAAGCGAAGCCGACCAGGAAGACGACGGGCGTCAACAGCGCATAGACGAGGGGGCGTTCGCCGACCGCCTCCAGCATGCCGACGGCGACCAGGGCGCCGAGCGCGGTCCCGGCGAAGGCCGGCACCAGGGCGGCGCGGGTGTCGGCGGCGGAGGTGCGCATCAGGCTGAGCGTGGCGAGCAGCACCCAGAAACCGTGCGGCAGGCTCAGCGCCCCGGCGACGAGCCGGGCGCAGGCCAGGGCGGCGGCGATGCGCAGGGCGTTGCGCAGGAGAACGGAGCGCGGGGTGAGGTGGACGGACAGCCGGCGCCACCACCAGACGGCGGAGGGGACGGTGGCGTAGGCGAACGGCCCGGTGGTACGGCGCCAGTCGGCGTCGAGGCGGTCGCCGAGCGCGATGCAGGCGGCCTGCCGGGCGACGAGCACGCCTTCGGCGACGGCGCGGACGGCGGCGTCCTGGCGCAGCCGCTCGGGAGAGGGCGTGCCGACGATGCGGCGCGCCCTCTTCCCGTCGAACGCGCCCACGGCGTCGGCGAGTTCGTCCACGGCTCCGGTGACGGTCGGCGAGCCGGAGCGCAGGGCCTCGGCGGTGTGCCGGAGGGTCGTGGCGGAGAGGTGGAGCAGGTGGGGCGGCGTCGGCGTCGGGTTCGTGGGCGTCTACGGCCACGCCGTCGAGCCGGGTGCGGACGTGGCCGACGGCCGCGCGGGTGTGGTTGAGGCCGCGGTCGCGCAGGGAGACGGAGGCGGGGCGGGAGTCGGGCGGGATGCGGGAGAGGAGGGTGGTCTCCAGGGCGCGGTCGGTCTCCAGCCCGGCTTCCCGGACGGCGGCCGGGTCGCCGTCGGCGCCGAGGAGACGTGCGGTGGCGGCGCAGTAGTCCGCCAGCGCGGCCGTCGCGTCGGCGAGGAAGGTGCGGTACGGGACGGGGAGCGGGTCGCGCCACAGCAGCAGGTCCACGGCGACGGTGAGCAGGAAGCCGATCGTGAGACCCGCGAGGCGGTCGCCCAACTGGCCCGGGACGTACGGCGGGAAGCACGGCAGCACGTAGTACAGCTGGAGCGCGGCGGCCACGGCGGCCGGGCGGGGGCCGCCGGCGCTCAGGAAGGAGACCACGAAGCCGACGGCGAACAGGCCGAGCGCGGCCGTCCAGTCGTGGGCGGCGAGGAGGGTGCCGGCGGTGACGGCGAGCAGGCCGGCGGGGAGGGTGAGGAACAGGGTGCGGGCCCGCAGCAGGGGCGGGCCGGGCAGTTTGCAGAAGAGGACCAGGGGCAGGGCGCCGAAGACGGCGAACATCGCCATGGTCTGCCGGTGCAGGGCGTAGTTCAGGACGTAGAAGCCGGGGCAGCCGGCCAGGACCACCCAGACGGCGCGGCGTGCCGCCTGCGGCCCGTCGGGCTGCCGCAGCAGCCACTCGACGGGCCGGATCACGGGGCGCCGACGGGGCGGTGACGGCTCACACCGTCACCCTAAATGCCCCCTTTGCCGGCGCAACCCGGGCGGGCGGCCCGCTCGGCCGGCCGGGCCCGGGCCCCACGCGGAATCGTTTGTTCAGCGCGCCCCGAAGACCTGCGTCCACCGCGGACCGCCCGGCGCATGGTTGACGCCGACGCCGATCTCTTTGAAGGAGCAGTTGAGGATGTTCGCGCGGTGGCCGGAGCTGTGCATCCAGCCGTCCATCACGGAGGCGGCGGACTGCTGCCCGTACGCGATGTTCTCGCCGTACGTCGTCCACTGGTACCCGGCGGCCGTGACGCGGTCGCCCGGGCCCTTGCCGTCGGGGTTCGTGTGGTCGAAGAAGCCGCGGGCCGCCATGTCGTCCGAGTGCCCCTGGGCGGCCCGGGCGAGCTGCCCGTTGGGGGTCAGCGGCGAGCAACCCACCTTGGCGCGCTCGGCGTTGACGAGATCGGTGACCTGCTGCTCCAGCGGGCCGCCGGTCGCGGGGCGGGGGGTGGCCTTCGGCGTGGGCCGGGCCGTGCGCCCGGACGACGGGGTGGGCCGGGCCGTGGCGGGGGTGGGGCTCGGGCGGTCCGCCTCGGCGGTCGGCTTCGCGGTGGGGGGATGCTTCTTCTCCCCCTTCGTCCCCTTGTCCTTCTCCTTGTCCTTCTTCTTCGGGGAGGCGGAGGGGGTGGCCCCGGGAGTCGCGGAGACGGTCGCCGTGCGGTCGCCCAGCGGCACCACCCGGCCCGCGTCGCTCGCGGCCAGGGTGCCGGGCTCGGTGACGGCGGGGTCGTCGCCGAAGAGGTACGGACCGCCGATCGCGACCGCACCCGGCCACGACGGCGAGGGCGGCGGCGCCGACGACGACCCGCCGGCCCTTCGCGGGGCGCCGGCGGACGCCCGGTGGCCGCGGCGCACCGGTGCGGAAGCCGCCGACGTCGCGGCCACGGACTCGGTGTGCAGCACCGTCGCACCGCCCCACCAGTGGAGCAGCGCACCCGTGACCGGGACGAGGCCGAGGCCGACGAGCAGGCCCTCGGCCGGGACGAGCGCCGACCAGGCGCCGCCGCAGGCGGCACAGGTGCGCGCGTGGCGGGCGACGCGCTTGCGCCACAGGGCGGAGGGGACGCCGTCCCAGGGGGCGACGAGGGCGGCGAGTTCGGGGCAGCGCGGGGTGACGGCCAGGGCGCGGACGACGCCGCGGGCGGTGTCGAGCCGCTCCTTGATGCGCTGGACGCGGACGGCGGTGTGCTGCGGGGTGAGGCCGAGTGCGGCGGCGACCTCGGCGCGGCTCAGCTCGCCGGCGGCCTCCAGCCACCACAGCGAGAGGACCTCGCGCTCGCCGTCGTCGAGCCAGCGGGTCGCCTCGGCGACCTCCCGGCGCTGGCCCTCCAGGCCGAGCCGGGTGATGGTCACGGCCACGAAGTCGGACGCCGGGTCGGGCACCTCGGCCGGCCGGTCGCCGGGTGTTCTCGGGGCGCTTCTCGCGCCAGTGCGTCCGTATCTGATTGGTGGTGATGGCGACCAGCCAGGAGCGGAAGCCGGCGGGGTCGCGGAGGTCGCCCAGGCCGTTGACGACGCGGAGCATCGTCTCCTGGACGACGTCGTCCACGTCCGCGTGGCCGCCCAGGGCCCGGCCGACGATGTTGTAGACGAGCGGCAGGCAGGCGGCGACGAGTTCGTCCTGCGCCGCCGTGTTTCCGGCCCGCGCCGCCCTCGATCCGGGCGGCGTCGATCTCGGTCCTCACGCCTTACGCACCTCTCTTCGTTGGTTGCCGGCTCGGTGGCCGACTCCTAGGAGACGGAGGAGCACGGGACCGGATAACAGAAATTCCGAAAACTTTTCGGGGAGCGTACGGGTCCGGGGACGATGGACGCGGAGCGCCCCCGTCGTCCGGAATCAGACCATCCGGAACGTAAGCTCGGACCCATGCCCTGGCTGAGCGCGCTCAAAGACACCGCCCGCTCCGGGCTGACCGTCGAGCGGGCCACGCTCGAACCCCTCGTCACCCTCCGCGCGGCCGCGGCATCGCCCTGGTCATGGCGCTGATGCTCGCCTTCGGCACCCGGCGCTCGCCGTCTCCTCCGCCTCGGCGCGTTCGCCGCCGGGCTCGCGACGTTCCAGCGGAGCTGGCGGCCGCGGCCGGTGCTGGCCCTCGGCGTGGCCGTGGGGCTGGCCGCCAGCACCTTCCTCGGCTACCTGGCCGCGTACAGCCACGTCGTCTTCGTCCTCCTGCTCGCCACCTGGACGCTGCTGGCGGGCATGGCGTGGGCCGTCGGCCCGGTCTCCGGGCTGGTGGCCACGCAGACCGTGGCGGTCATGCTGGTCACCGTCACCCTGCCCACCTCCGTCGCGGGCGCGGCCGCGAACGCCGCGCTGATCGCCTTCGGCGGCGTCGTCCAGGCGCTGCTCATCGTCCTGTTCCCGATCAGACCCTGGGCCGGCAGCGGGACGCGCTCGCCGACGCGCTCGCCGCCGAGGCCGACTACGCGCGCCCGGCTGCGCCACGACCCCACGGCCCGCTTCGATCCGCAGCCGCTGATGGAGGCCCGCAGCGCCGCGAACTCACGCCGCGTCAGGCCCGCAACCGCCCCCGCCCAGCTCGGCGGCCCGCGCGGGCTGGCCGAGCGGCTGCGGCCGGTGCTGGCGGCGCTCGCCGACACGGTGGTCGGGGGCGCCCGCCGAGGGGCCGGAGCGCGACCGGGCCCGCGACCTGCTGGGCGCGGCGGCGAGCGTGCTGGACGCCGTCGCCCGCGCGATCCGCTGGGGCCGTCCCGTCCGGCTGCCGCCCGAGGCGCTGGCCGTGCTCCAGGTGCCCGAGGAGGGCCCGGTGCTCTCCGGCGCGGCGCGGCGCTCCGCGTACCGGCTGATCGCGCTGCTCGGCGACGTCGTCGACCAGAGCGACGAGCCGGTGCGGACGGCCCGCCGCTCCGGGGAGCACCGGCACCTGCTGCGGCCCAGCGTCCCCCGGCTCGTCCCCGTCGCCCTGCGGGCCGTCCGGCGCGATGGCCCGGTGGTCGTCGCCGGTCGGCCGGCACGCCGTCCGCGTCGCGGTCGTGGCGTCCGTCGGGTACGTGCTCGGCACCGCGCTGCCGCTCGGCCACGGCTACTGGGTGCCCATGGCCTCGGTGATGATCATGCGCCCGGACTTCGGGCAGACCTATTCGCGCGGGGTCGCCCGGTTCGTCGGCACGCTCGTCGGCTGTGCTCCTGGGCGCGGGGCTGGCCGCGCTGCTGCACCCGGGCCCGTACGTGTGCGCGGCGCTGGCGGTGGTCTGCGTCGGGCTGCTGTACCTGCTGATGGCCACCGGCTACATCGTGGCCTCGGCGTGCATCGGCGCGTACGTCGTCTTCCTGCTGGGCATCGTCGGCGAGGGCTGGTCGCAGACCGTGGAGGCCCGGGTGGCGCTGACGCTGCTGGGCGGGCTGCTGGCGATGGCCGCCTACGCGATGTTCCCGGTGTGGGAGACCGCGCGGCTGCGCGACCGCCTCGCCGACTGGCTGGAGACCAACGGCGCGTACGCCCTCGCCGTCCTCGACGCGTACGCCCGCCCCGCCGAGCACCGCCCGCGCCGGGTGCGGGACACCCTGCTCGACTCCCGCGCGGCGCGCACGACGTGGGAGGAGACGGCGGAGCGGGCCCTCAAGGAGCCCGTGCGGCACCGGGGTCTGTCCCGTACCGCCGAGCGCGCGGCGGACACGGCGCTGGCCACGATGGGCCGGGTGACGATGCTGATGGAGGCCCACACCCCGGACCGCGACGCCCAACCGTCGCCGTACGCCGGGAAGTTCGCGGACGCCTGCGCGACGCCCTGCCGGACGCGGTGGCCGCGGTGCGGGAGCGGCGGGCGCCGGACTGGCGGGGGCCGCGCGCGACGATCGCCGACTGGTACGCGGCCGAGGGCGACCGGGGCGTGGCGGTGCGCGGCGCGGAGCTGCTGGTGGACGCGCTCGACGAGCTGGGCGGCGGCGCTGTCGCCGGGGCCGGGCGGGCGCAACCGGGCGGCGCGGCGCGCCTGATCACCGTCTCAGGAGACGAACAGCCGGTCCAGGTGCCGTTCCAGCAGCTCCAGCGCCTCGTCGGGGGTGATCACTTCCAGCAGGGCGGAGCTCGTCAGCCCGTCCGTGAGCGCGATCAGCAGCATCGCCTCGGTGTCCGGGTCGAGTCCGGGCACGGCGTCGCCGCTCCCGACGGCCTGCCGGAACTGGCCGGCGAAGAAGGCGCGCAGCGCCGGCTGCCCCTCCTGCGCGTGGCGGCGCAGCCGCTCGTCGCCCAGCGCCCGGATGAAGTAGGCGATGCCGACCAGGAGTCCGGTGCGGGACTCGTCGTCCAGCGGCAGCATCCCGGCGGCGCACTCGCGCAGGATCGTACGCGGGGTGGGTTCCTCGGGCAGGGCGGTGATCCGGCGGCGGATGCGCTCCTCGCCGAGGCTGCTGATGTGCTCCAGAGCGAAGACGATCATCTCGTCCTTGCCGGCGAAGTAGTGCTGGAGCTGGCCGAGCGAGATGCCGGCCTCGGCGGCCACGTCCCGCAGGCTCGCGCCCTCAGGCCGCGGGTGTGGCGATGCGCCACAGCGCCCCGCGATCAGGCGGCGCCAGTCTCCTCGTGCGTCCACGCGCTTGGGCAGTCCGCGGCCGCCACACTCTCCCTTTCCCGGAACCATTTTCCGGACCCGTTTTGCAAGTCGAACGTATTGGCATACCTACCGGGCAGGATCAATACGAACGACTTGAAAAGAAGCGGGGGAACCACGCGATGACCGATGACCCGGACCCGACTGCGGCCACGCGCCACCGCGTCGACCCCCGCGCCGCCGCTGGTGGGCGTCAGGGCTGTGCTGCGCCGTCACCGGTCCGCTGCTGCTCGCGGCCGCGGCGCTGCTGGTGCTGTCCGCGCTGTTCTTCCGGCGCCCTGCGTGGCTCGCCCCGTCGGCACTGGCGCCTCGTCGCGCCGCCGCGCTCTCTACCAACTGGCCATGCCCGCCTGGCGCTAACCGCGTCCAACGCCTGGGAGGTCGGCGAGTCCGCCGTCTACACGCGAGCGGCTGGTTCCTCCAGCGGCGCCGCACATCGCGCCGCTCTCCCGGGTGCAGACCGTGACACGGAGATCGGCCCGCTCCAGCGGCGCTACGGGCTCGCCACCGTCACCGTCACCACCGCCTCCAGGCGCCGCGCCGTGAAGATGCTCTCAGACCCGGGACTGGCCGAGGAGCGACGCGCGGGGCCATGGCCGAGCGTCGTCGCCGAGGCGGCCCGTCACCGTACGGGAGGACGCCGCGCGTGAACGCGCCCCGGCACACGGGCGGTTGGCGCCGCCTCGACCCCGCACCCCGCTCGCCCACGCGCCTGGCTGGGCGGCCCCGCTCGGCTCGCTCGCGCTCACCGCGCTGGCCACCGGCGGACACCTGGGCACAGGGCCTGGACCACCCTCGCGATCATCGCCGCCGTCTTCGCCACGATCACCGCTGCCGACGCCCTGATCCTGGCGCTTCACGCACGCTACCGCGTCACCGCCGAGGCGATCGAGCTGCGCACCGGACTGGTCACCCGGCGGGTCCGCGCCGTCCCCCTGCACCGCGTCCGCAACGTCGACCTCACCGCCAACCCCGTCCAACGGCTCCTCGGCCTGGTCGTCCTGCGCGCCCGGCACCGGCGGGCACAGCGGCGAGCTGAAGCTGGAGGCGCTGGGGCCGGACCGGCGCGGAGCGGCTGCGCCGCGAACTCCTCGCCCGCGCCGGGTCGGTGGACGCGGCCGAGGCCCCGTCCTCTCCACCGCCGACCCGCGCTGGCTGCGCTACGCGCCGCGTCACCTTCTGGGTGTTCGGCGGCGTCCTCGCGAGCGCGGGGGCGGTGTGGCGGGCGCTCGACGGGATGGGGATCGAGCCGTGGCGGGTCGGCGCCCGTGCGCGGGCGTTCGACGCGTTCGGCCGGGGCGCGCTGTGGCTGACGATCCCGGCGGGACTGCTGGTCGTCACCGTGCTCGGGGTCGTGGGGCGCGGTGGGCCCTCTACGCCGAGAACTGGTGGCGGCTACCGGCTGGAATGGTCCGACGACGCGACCCTGCGCGTCCGGCACGGCCTCTTCACGACCCGGTCCGTCTCGATCGAACGGACCCGGCTGCGCGGGTCGTCCTGCGCTGAACCGCTGCTGACCTCCGGTCCGGCGGCCGGCGCGTCGGTACGGCCGTCGCGAGCGGACTCGTGGCACACCGCGAGGAGAACCGCAAGCGCAGCATACGTCCTGCCGCCGCGCCGCAGTTCGGAGGCGGTACGGGTCGAGCACGGGAGTGTGGGCGAGGCGGTGGAGACGGACGGGCTGCGGCGC